>JANOOI010000061.1:0-9040 GCA_031421235.1 Bdellovibrio sp. | reverse complement strand
CCTTTTAATTCAATTGAATTAGCAGAGATGTTTCGTCAAAGCTACCGTCTAAATAACGGAGATGTGTATTTATCACTAATGACCATCGAAAATATTTTAGCTTCAAACTGGCGCTACAAAGGTCGTGAAAATTTACCTGTGACAAAAAGATTAAAACCTTTTGTTAGCGGTTATAACTATGATTCTGATCGTTACGGAACTTGGTATCATTTTTTTGGAATGATTATTTTTGGCTATATGAAGGGCGGTTTGACAGCTGATATCGTTGGTCGGGTCGAGGCCTTGGGTTCAAATATTATGTCGAAATTTAAAGTCGATAAAACACAAAAACAGTGGCTTAATCGCCTTGGCGGTTACGTTGGCGATGGTTTAAAAGAAGCTGTCGTGAGCGGATCTTGGAACAATAGAGTGGTTGATGCAGGGAAAAGCCAATCTGATTATTACTTAAATACTGATGAAGATTTCAGAGACCGTCTTTCCTACACATTAAGCGATAGCATCAAAGCGGAAGCTTGGGGTTATATGAAAAAATTAGAATCTATACACCTAAAAAGTTTAAAATCAGATTTACACGACTGTCGAATTGACGTCATTTTAGATACGGGCAGTGGTTTACATACTCGAAATCAGATGTCGTTTAAGAATAAAGACTTATCAACAGCTGAAAGCCTTATCTTACGTGTTACAACATCAACGTTTGAATCAGCACGAATCTTCGTGCACAAGTGTGCAAACGCATCTGACGAATTTGTAATAGAAACACGGTTGTAAAAATGAATAAGTTGATCGCATTATCTTTAATAATATCTTTTTTAAATACGAGTCTATGCTTTTCTCAATTGCAAAATGATTCTTTTATCATTAAAAATTCAAAAATTGTAAACACTCTTGTCAACGGCCTGCCACAACAACTGATTTACCAAGGTGACATTGAAATATCTAATGATTCTAAAGACACGTACATTCATTTTTTAGATCAAAAGATTAAGATCAATTTAGATTTTTCTGAATTAATACTAAAAAATATAACTTTAGAGAGTAAAGATCTAGAAGTTCACTTATTTAACCAGGCATTAGTGGCTATCCAAGCACGGCCCTACATTTATTTGAAAAAAATTTTTCAAACATGGCATCAAAGCACAATAAATTTTACCCCTGATGCTCGTTTTGATCACGAGATCAAATTATCAGAAATGCTTATTCATAATACTGGGCTTATGAAAAATGATCGTTTTTTAAGTTTTGAGAAAATTTTAATACAATTAACTCTTCGCCATTTTTCTAACAAAAACTTACAGCAGACTGCTGATCGTTTAACTGCACTTGCTAATTTGAAAGTTGATACAACACTGCAGCCTATGAAAAAACAGTTTGGCTTTATACATTCTAATGATAGCCCAAAAGACATCAAACGCCTTTCAACTATTGGTTTTATGCAGCCATCAGTGTATCAAACAGCGAAGCCACAGAGTTTTATAGGTTTTATTAGACCGATCAACCAATGTCGTCTTTTGTTTGATAAATAGGCCACTACAAATAAAAACTTAACACCTGCAGACCAAAATTGCCGTATCACCTCAACATCAATATACATAAACCAGAATGAGACTTAATCTCATTTTGAAACACTATTTTTGGCACTGCGTTTGTATGTTAATAATATATACGGAGGCTTTTATGAAAAAGGTCACACTAACAATCGCTGCACTTACATTATTAACAATCGCTGCTTGTTCACCAAAAAAACAAGGCGTCCGGGCTTCTTACAACCGTTCTGCGGTTTCAACAGGGGTCGTTAATAACGCAAATCTAAATACAAACACTTGTCCTCAAGGTGTTTCGCCAGTCGGAACAATCTTTGATCAAGGTAATACACAAGGTTCACTTTATTCATCTGGTTCATTTGAGACCCGAGTTAAAGGTCTTTTATCAGTCACTGTGAGCCCAGAAGAAGTTGGCCAAATCAGTTCACAACCCACTGACACAACTGGAGTTCGCTTTCAAGGTGCGATAAAACTTGATGCAAACGGTAATGTGAACTTACAACAAACAAGTATGCTTATTAAAGTGTACGACAGTTATGTTTTACAATATCCTGAACAGTTCCAAGCGATCGAAGTTTCATTTGCTCAAGCCACTGCTGGTCAGTTTAATATGCAAAATGGTCAAGGTTATGTTTTGTTTCGTGATCAATACGGTGAAGTTCGATTTGATGGAGTCATAGATGCGCAAAATCTTAGCGGAACTGTGACTTATAAGAACAATAGCCATATCAACGGATCAACTCCTGCACAAGGCCAATTAGGTCAGTTCTATGTTGCCCGGTGCGGAATTTTTAAATAATCTAAAGGTCCATGCACAGTGGACACAGTTCATACTTTCATTTTGATAAAACATCCCTATCAGTTGTCGCTGGTGGGGGTTCAACTTTAGATCAATCTAAATTGGCAATCTATAATTTGGATGAGGCCGATTCTTTTATTCGCAGTTACGGATTCAATTACACGAACGAAGATGATGCTAAAAAGCTTTGGTATTTTCATCGCAGGGCTTTAGTTTTGATGACTGAAAAACTAAAATTCAAACTGGATGAAATTCCTGATGAAGTTAAACACCCAGAACAATTGAAAGATTTACGTCAACTTTTGATATGGGCTTCGCATCATGAAAGCGCAATAATTCAAAAGTGGTCTTGTGCTTTTTTAAGGTGCATCCATGTTTTTATTCATGCTGAGACTGATCTATTCAGTTATTTTGCTGAAGAGATTCAAAAACAAATATTAGTTCCTTTTGAAAACACAATAGTCCAAGAAGAAAAATTATTCTTACGAGCATTTATTAAAGACGGCCCTCCGCAAGTAGAACTTCTGCATTTTCAAACTAAGCCTTTTAAAACATCCACATCAACAGTCATTAAGCTTTTGGCAAAGCCCGACGCTTTAGCAGTCAAAGTTTACGATAAAATTGGAGTCAGATTTATTACCAAAACAATTTTTGATTCCTTTCAAGTGATCAGATTTTTAGTGGATTCAAATTTGATTAGCTACCCGCACATCATGCCGGATCAGTCTTCAAATAATATGTATCCGGTTGAGGAATTTTTAAATACTTGTGACCGCTTAGAGAAAAAACATGGGCCGATGTCACGTATGGAGCCTCAAAAAGTGGACAGGCTTTTAAGTCAACAATTGAAAATCAGCCAGAATCCATTTTTAAAACTTTTCAGAAAAGAAAATCCTTATTCATCAATCGATTTTAGGTATATTAAATTTATTTCACGTAAGCTTATTAAAATAAACCCTCAGTCAAATTCGCAGTCGAATTTATCAACATCACAGTTAAAAGATTTTTCTTTCTTCTATCCTTTTGAAGTTCAAATTATGGATCAAGAAGCTTATCAGAAAATGCAAACTGGTGATTCTGGCCATAACGAATATAAAAATCGTCAAATTGAAGCTGCCCGAAAACGGGTCATTGAACTGTGAGTTTTTTAATTTTTATAAGATCATTAATTGCAACAGTGTTGTTTGTTTTAAACACTATTATATGGGCCTACATAGGCATTCTGCTAAATATTCTTTTCAATTCACGAAAAACAGATAATTGGATCATCACCACCTGGGGAAAACAATCTTGCTGGTTATTCGGAGTTCGTATCCACTTGCATGGTTTAGAAAAAATGCCTAAAGACAAAGGTGCAATCATCTTATTTAATCATTCAAGCTACATGGATGTTTTTGCCATAGCAGGCTATTTATCAGGGGTTAGATTCGGTGCTAAAGTTGAATTATTTAACATCCCCATTTTTTCACAAGCCATGAAGCGTTTTGGCACTTTGCCTATTGCAAGACGTAACCGTGAAGAGGTTTTTAAAGTTTACGAAGAAGCTAAACCGCGATTTGCCAGAGGTGAAAAATTCGCTTTGTCACCTGAAGGCGGGCGTTTTTTTGGTGAACAACTTTCAAAATTTAAGTCTGGGCCATTTGTTTTTGCGATTACAGCTGGTGTTCCCGTTGTTCCAATTGTCATTCACAATGCTTATGCTGCATGGCCTAAAGAGGCTTTGTTGCCAAACACAAAAGCGTGGATAACTCATGTCGATATTCACGTGTTAAGCCCAATTGAAACGACAGCATTCACTGTGGACACTCGTGATGGATTGATGGACCAAGTGTACACATTGATGAATTCACAGTGGCAAAATAAACTAAAAAATTAATACTTTTGTATTTTCCAATCCTGCGCAAATAGCGGGGATTTCATGCGGATTGTTCTGTAGCCCAGATCTAAATCAATAAGCACATTATAAGGCTTTTGCACTTTGATGCGGCTTATTTTTACTTTTCTAACTTCCATACCGATGTTTTTAATCGCTTGGGAAATTTTATCAATTTGAATATATTGTTCAAAAGATTTCCCGCCGTTTTGACTGCGGTAATTGCCAACAAAAAGGTAATGATCATTAAAATAATAAACGGGGCCGACGAAGCCTTTAAATTGAGGAATCGGCTTCCATACTTGACCATCTTCAGTGATGTAGACACCTGTCGATATTGATGCCAATGCTTTTTTAGGATTATCAGATTGAAATGAAACAGAATAAACTTCTTTTTTTAATAATTCATCAATCGAAATATTTTGTGAATTCGCTAACGCTGTTTCATTTTTTTGCCACCAAACTAAACCGTGACCTTTAATTTGGCTTTGAATCCAAGGTCTTGTTTTTTCTTTGCGAACATGAAATTGTGACCATAGCGGGTAGTGTAAATTTTCAGTGTGACTTAAAGCTAAAGTTTCATCAACGATGATTCCCTGAATCGCGGTCATTTGAATATATTTTTTTGTTGGATGACTAGCTGTTACTGCTGTCACCATTTGGTCGAATTCACGCTGACTAACGGCTTCCCAATTTTTTTCAATGGATTGAACTGAATAAATAAATTTAGCGAAATCAAATTTTGAAATAGTTTGATTCATATCAATATAGCCATATTTCTTTTGATATAAAACCTTTACATAACCATTTTCAAAACGTATCGGAATTAGTTTTGTACCGGCCTTAATAAGTGCTATTTTTTTTGATTGGGCTTGAGGCAATTGCTGTAATGCAGTCGATTGCAATGTCATCACGAGACCACGATCGTAAGGGTCGGTTTGGTAATTTAAAATGATATCGACTAGATTCATTTCAGGTTTTGCCTTGATCCGTTTACGGGTGTATTTTTCAATCCACGTTTTTGATAAATCAAAAGCTGTTACTGTTGGCAAAAAATGCAGGGCTAATTTTTTATGATCCTTAGCTAAATAAAAACTTTCGCCATTTTCACGTAAAGTCGCTGATTCAAGCAATTTGTCATAGCTTGCGTAGCCAGAGGCAAAATGACTGTTCTTAGACTTAAAAAAGGGGACCTGATCGGTGTTTTGGCTTTGAAAAATCTCTGAAAACGCAGGGGGGCTCCACCCATATTGAACGGGTACAGCAGAAAAAGCAGAAAAACTAGACAACATCAGAATGACAAATAGCATCTAATCCAGTGTCTCAGAGGGAAATCATGACTTACAAGACCAGTTCTTGTTATAAAAGTATTTCTACTGGGTAAGTTATAAAACGGATCAAAAAATGGGGGATGACTCAGATGGTTAATATTTCTACAATCAAAAAAATCGGTGTTGTTGGCGCAGGTCAAATGGGAAACGGCATTGTTCAGGTAGCTGCAAGTTGCGGCTACAATGTTGTGATGTTTGATATTTCAAATGCGGCGCTAGACAAAGGACTAACAACAATTGCTGGCAGCTGTGATCGTTTGATTAAAAAAAATACTCTGACTGAAGATGCAAAAAAATCTTTGTTATTACGTATTCAATCAACAACCAAACTTGATGATTTAAAAGATTGTGATTTCGTTGTTGAAGCTGCCACTGAAAATATTCAATTAAAGCTTAAAATTTTCAAAGACTTAGATGAAACTGTTAAGTCTGAATCTATTTTAGCTACGAACACGTCATCAATTTCTGTAACCCAAATTGCAGCTGTGACAAAAAGACCAACTCAAGTTGTTGGAATGCATTTCATGAATCCAGTTCCACTTATGCAATTGGTTGAAGGCATCAAAGGTCTTCAAACCAGCGACGAAACTTTTGCCACAACAAAATTGTTGTCTGAAAAATTAGGTAAGACTTTTGTCGAATCAGTTAAAGACATGCCAGGGTTTATTGTAAATCGTATTTTAATGCCGATGATTAATGAAGCGGTTTACACATTACATGAAGGTATTGCTACTGCAGAAAGTATCGATAGCGCTATGAAATTAGGAACTAATCAGCCCATGGGGCCGCTGACATTAGCTGACTTTATTGGTTTAGACACATGCCTTGCTATAATGAATGTACTTCATGATGGATTGGGCGATTCAAAATATCGTCCATGCCCACTATTAGTTAAATACGTCGAAGCGGGTTGGTTAGGTCGTAAATCAGGAAGAGGATTTTATAAATATGGCGTTTGATTACCAAACTTTATTGTTAGAACAAAAAAATGCTGGCGTGTGGTGGTTAACAATTAACCGTCCACAAGCTTTAAATGCTTTAAACAGCCAAGTCTTAAACGACATGGCAGAAGTTTTAAGACAAATTTCAGAAATGGATTATGAAACAGCCAAAGTTTTAGTGATCACTGGCAGCGGGGAAAAATCGTTTGTAGCTGGTGCAGATATTAAAGAAATGACTGAAATGAATATTGACCAAGCCAAAGCTTTTGCGCAAAAAGGGCAAAGTGTTTTTCATGAATTAAATCTTTTAAAAATTCCCGTGATTGCGGCTGTTAATGGTTTTGCTTTAGGTGGCGGTTTAGAATTAGCACTAGGGTGTGATTTTATTGTCGCAAGTGATAATGCAAAATTTGGCTTACCGGAAGTTTCATTAGGATTGATTCCAGGATTTGGTGGCACTGTCAGACTAACCCGTGCTGTAGGTATTCGTAAAGCCCGCGAATTAACATTCACTGGTGAAATGATTAAAGCCGATGAGGCCTTAACACTAGGATTAGCTTCAGCAGTTGTGCCTCAGGCCGAACTGCATGCCACAGTAAATAAAAAAATTGAAATGATTTTAACGAAGTCTCCGTTAGCCGTAGGCCAAGCAAAAAAATCAATTAACCAAGCTTTTGATTTACCAACAGAAAGAGCTTTAGAAAACGAAGCCGAAATTTTTGCTCATCTTTTTGAATCGCAAGATACAAAAGAGGGCACAAAAGCTTTTCTTGAAAAAAGAAAACCCGTTTTTACAGGATTATAATGAATCAAATCACTGACAGGAAAAAATAATGATTAAAAACCCTATACGAATAGTCACAGCAGCAGCTTTGTTTGACGGTCACGATGCTGCGATCAATATTATTCGAAGAATCCTTCAAGATTTCGGTGCTGAGGTTATTCATTTAGGACACAACCGATCTGTCAGTGATGTGGTCAAAGCTGTGCTGCAAGAAGGCGCTCAAGGTGTGTGTATAAGCTCGTACCAGGGCGGCCACATGGAATACTTTAAATACTTAAAAGATCTTTTAGATGATGCTGGTGCCGGTTACGTTAAAATTTATGGTGGTGGTGGTGGCGTTATTATTCACGATGAGAAAAAAGCCCTAGAAGACTACGGCATTGCTCAGATATTTCATCCCGATGATGGCCGTAAAATGGGTCTTGAAGGTATGATTAAAATGATCATCGATGGATGTGATTTTGATGTGCTCGATGCCCAGAAAAAATTATTAGCTGCGAAGCATGCTAAAACAAATAATACCATCAATATGAAAACTGTTTTTAATAGCCAGCAAAAACCTGATCCCATTCCATCGTTTGAATTAGGCGTGGCCCTAACTGCGATTGAAAACGGTGTTAAAAATATAAAGCTAGATCATTTTGGTTTAGAAAAATTTGCACGTAAAGCTAAAGCGCCTTTTGTCCTAGGGATCACAGGCACAGGCGGAGCCGGTAAATCATCATTGATTGATGAATTATCACAGCGTTTTTTAAATGCCTATCCTGATCATAAAATGGCTATCGTGTGTGTAGACCATTCAAAAAGAAAAACCGGTGGATCGCTTTTAGGTGATCGTATCCGGATGAATTCGCTATCACGAAATCGCATTTATATGCGATCAGTAGCGTCGCGCGGTTCGGGTAAAGAAATTGCCAGTTCTCTTCCAGAAATTTTAAATTTTGTAAAACAATGTGATTTTGATTTTATTATCGCTGAAACCTCAGGTATAGGTCAGGGAAACATGGCAATCACTGATGTCAGTGATCTGTCGATGTATGTGATGACGTCTGATTTCGGGGCTCAGTCTCAGCTTGAAAAAATTGATATGATCGATTTTGCCGATTTTGTGGCAGTTAACAAAGCTGATCGTCGTGGGGCACTGGATGCCGTACGTGATGTGACAAAACAATACAAACGTTCACGTAAAATATTTAATGATGATGTGGCTGTGCCTGTGTTTTTGACTCAGGCTTCGCAATTTAATGATGGCGGGGTTAATCAGTTATTTTTCGCTATTGCTGATAAGCTTCATGAAAAAGAATCAATGCCTAAAGTCAGTGATGTTTTTAAGAAAACTGTTTTATCAGCAGACGAACATGTGATTATCCCAGTTGATCGTCAAAATTATTTAGCCGAAATCACAACAACCATCAAAAAATATAAAGACCGTGTTAAAACCTTAGCCGATAAGGCCTCAAAATTAGGTTCGCTAGAAAATTTAAAAACTGAATTAAATCTTGATGAAAAAACTTATCAGAAAAAACAATCTGAATTTTCTGAAGGTTTAACCAATGATGAAATTGAATCTTTAAAAAACTGGAATCAACTTAAAAAAACCTATTCCCAAGATGAATTGATTTTCAAAGTCCGTGGTAAAGAAATTAAACAGTCTTTAATTACAAAATCTTTAAGTGGCACGAAAATTAGAAAAATTGTTTTACCCAATTACAAAGACTGGGGCGACAGGTTTACTTTTCTTAAAATGGAAAATGTCGCTGGTGAATTT
>JANOOI010000060.1:0-5075 GCA_031421235.1 Bdellovibrio sp. | reverse complement strand
GTATTCTTTAAGGTTTCGCCAGCCTTGTCGATTTTTGACTTACTATAATTTAGATTTTTAGAATTCATAAAATCTCGCATTTTTATGAGTTTAAACCCGTAACTCATTGATATCACTATAAAGCATATTTTATAAACAAGATACAGGATTCATAAAATCTCGCATTTTTATGAGTTTGAGCCCGTAACATATTGATACTACTCATATGTGTAATTAAAAGCAGCAAAAGCATTAATTGACAATAGTTATAACTAATGTTATAACTATATACAGAGGTTATATATGTCTTCACTTAAAATTAGAAAAGTTGGCAATTCCCTAGGGGTTATTTTTCCTAAGGAAATTCAAGATTCATTGAATATCGTTGAAGGTGATATTATTGATGTTACGTCTATTGAAAATAATAAAATAATTATCGAAGCTCATTTACAACATCACAGTAAATGGAAATTCAGCAATGCAGAATTATCTAAAGAAGACCAAGACTGGTTAGACGCAGACTTAGAGGATGATAATGAATCCCCAGTGTAATGAAATCTGGAAAATAAAACTTTATCCCGTACGCGGAAGCGAGCAAGACGGATTAAGACCATGTGTCGTTGTTAGTCCGAATTCAATGAATAAAGCTCTGCAGACCGTAATTATAGTTCCGCTGACATCATCATTAAAAGATTGGCCGACAAGATCGACAGTGTTTGTTCAAAAGCAAGAAAGCCAAGCCTGCTTGGAACATATCAGATCTGTTTCTAAAGAAAGATTTATAGAAAAATTGGGAAAAGTTTCGGATGTTGAAATGGCAATCATTCGCAAAAAATTGAGTGCTATATTTGCAGTTTAACCCTATTCACTCTTCTCAAACTTAATTAACACAGCTCCATTTTCAACGGAGTCACCTTGCTTCACACAGATTTCTTTAATTTTTACATCAACAGAGGCACGCATTTCATTTTCCATTTTCATGGCTTCCATGATCATCAATGGTTTACCAGCTTTAATGATATCGCCTTCTTTAACAAAAATTTCGATGATTTTCCCTGGCATGCCGGCTTTTAGTTGGGTATCTGCACCCATGCCGCCCCCTTTTTTAAGGGATTCATGCAAAAGCATTTCATCATTAAATATTTTAATCGTACGAAAAGAATTTCGCGTGAACACAGTGTATTCAGTATCTTGACCTAGAACATCGATCAAATATGATTTTCCGTCGAAAAGAAAACTCACGTATTCTTCAGCGTGCTTAAAATCAGTTTTAGAAATGTCATAGTGCACCCACTTTTGACCCTCTTGCTGTAAAGATACTTTCCACGCGTGACGTTCTTCGTGAACGTCGACTTTATATTTTCTATTGTTAATAACTGATTCAAAATACATTTTTTAGTCCTTATTACGTTCTTAATTGAAGTTTGCGACCCATACGGCGCCAAGTCGAAGCCACATTATATCGTCTGACATCTTTTGTTTTACGATCTTCATAAGCTGTAATTGCTGCCGCGATCAAAAAGACGGGATCTTCGATTTCTTTAAAAAGTTCAGGCTCGATGACTTCAAAATTCTTTTCAATAAATTGTGTCGTGTAAGATCCATCTAAAAATTTAGGATGCTTCAAAATTGTTTTATGTAAAACGATATTTGTTTTTATGCCTGTTAAAACAAATTCAGTTAAAGCCCGTTGCATACGATCAATGGCTTCTTCTCGTGAATCACCCCAAGTAATGACTTTGGCAATCATCGGATCGTAATAAATTGGAACTTCATAACCAGGGTATGCATAAGAATCAATTCGCAAGAACGGCCCTTGCGGATGACGACAAGCACGAATTTTTCCTGGTGATGGCTTATAGGTCACTGGATCTTCAGCACAGATGCGGGCTTCAATTGCATGACAAGTTTGTTTAATGTCAGCCTGTTCAAAACTTAATTTTTTACCTTTAGCGACCCAAATTTGTTCTTTCACAAGATCAACACCAGTTACAAGTTCTGTGATTGGATGTTCAACTTGTAAACGGGTATTCATTTCCATGAAGAAAAATTCTTTAGTTTGATTATCAAAAATAAATTCAATTGTACCAGCACCTATGTAATTAATTGATTTGGCTGCGCGAACGGCCGTATCACCCATTTTATTTCTGACATCATTAGGCACTGACGGAGACGGGGATTCTTCAATAATTTTTTGATGGCGTCTTTGTACAGAGCATTCGCGTTCAAACAAATGAACGACATTTCCGTGCGTATCGCCAAAAACCTGAATTTCGATATGTTTTGGATCATTAATAAATTTTTCTATGTAAACCGTGGGATTAGCAAAATAATTTTGCCCTTCAGATCTACAGGCTCTGAACGCACTTTCGATTTCAGATTCGTGTCTAACGACGCGCATTCCTTTACCACCACCGCCGGCGGTAGCTTTGATAATAATTGGTAAACCAATTGTCTTAGCAATTTTTAGTGCATCCTCAACTGTTTCGACTCCACCTTCACTGCCAGGAACCAAGGGAACACCGGCTTTTTTCATCAGTGCTTTTGCAGATAATTTATCACCCATAGCTTCCATGTTTTCAGCAGTAGGTCCAATAAAAGTAATACCAGCTTGCTGACAGGCCCTAACAAAAACCGGATTCTCTGATAAGAAACCATAACCAGGATGAATAGCATCCACTCCTGCTTTTTTGGCAACTTCTAAAATCTTTCGAAAATTCAAATAACTTTCTTTAGATGGGCTTGGACCAATGTGATAAGCCTCATCAGCTAAAAACACATGTAAACTTTCGCGGTCGGCGTCACTAAATACAGAAACTGAAGTGATTCCTAATTCACGGCAAGCGCGCGTTACACGAATTGCAATTTCACCGCGGTTGGCGATAAGTATTTTTTTAAATGGCGCATTTTCTGGGGTAGAAATCTGTGTCATAAAGGAATATTTCCATGTTTTTTCGGCGGATTTGTGTCTCGTTTATTTTTTAACATTTCTAAAGAGTCAATGATTCGTTTTCGTGTTAAAGCGGGTTCGATAACTTCATCGGTGTAACCTAATTCTGCAGACACATAAGGATTACTAAACATTTGTTCATACTCTGCAGTTAGTTTAGATCTTTCAGCAGAGGGATCTTTTGCTTTGGTAATTTTATCACGGTGAATAATATTTACTGCACCTTCAGCGCCCATCACAGCAATTTCAGCAGACGGGTAAGCTAAGTTCACATCAGAACGTAAAAGTTTTGAACCCATCACGATGTAAGCCCCGCCGTAAGCTTTACGTGTAATGACTGTAATTTTCGGCACAGTGGCTTCAGCGTAGGCATAAAGTAATTTTGCACCATGGGTAATGATTCCGTTCCATTCTTGATCGCGGCCCGGTAAAAACCCAGGAACATCAACAAAAGAAACAATCGGAATATTAAACGCATCACAAAAACGAATAAATCTTGCAGCTTTTCTTGAAGCATCAATATTTAAACAACCGGCTAAAATTTGTGGTTGGTTAGCAACAATACCAACAGGGCGACCATTAAATCTGGCATAGCCTACAATAATATTTTGTGCGAAATTTTTATGAACTTCTAAAAAATAACCCTCATCAACGACTTCAGAAATAACTTGCAACATGTCATAAGGTTTTTTTGGATTATCAGGAATTAAAGTATTTAAAGATTCAACAATACGATCAGGGCGATCATTTGTTGTTAGTGTAGGAGTATCATCTAAATTATTTGTCGGTAAAAAATTCATCAATTCACGAATTAATAATAAACAGTGCTTGTCATCTTTAGCTGTAAAATGCGCCACACCCGATTTTTGAGAATGGGTCATGGCTCCGCCAAGTTCTTCTTTTGTGACATCTTCGTGCGTGACCGTCTTGATGACGTCCGGACCAGTTACAAACATGTAACTGGTATTTTCAACCATAAAAACAAAATCAGTAATCGCCGGAGAATAAACTGCCCCACCAGCGCACGGCCCCATGATCGCTGTGATTTGTGGAATCACGCCGGATGCCATTGTGTTACGAGTAAAGATATCTGCGTAGCCGCCAAGTGATTCAATGCCTTCTTGAATACGCGCGCCACCTGAATCATTAATCGAAATAAATGGGGCTCCATTTTTTAAAGCTAAGTCCATTACTTTACAAATTTTGTTGGCTTGCGTGCGAGACATTGATCCACCATTTACAGTGAAATCTTGAGAAGATAAATAAACTAATTTTCCATTGATGCGTCCGTAGCCCGTGATGATACCATCACCAGGGACTTTATTTTTTTCCATTCCGAAGTTTGTGCATCGGTGGGTTACAAAACGATCTGTTTCAACAAAACTTCCTGGATCTAATAGAACTTCGACCCTTTCACGAGCGGTCAACCTGCCGCCTTGTTTGTGTTTGGCAACGCGATCTGCGCTACCACCAGACATTGCAGCATCATTTCTTTTTTCTAGATCATTAATTTTTTGAAGCATAATTTCAGACATAATAATTCCTTTATCTGCAAGTTTTCAAATAGGGTTAGACATTAGCATTATGGGTAGGCCCGACCATACAGCCGTGGGAAAGCCCCAGTTTCACGAACATGTGGTAGACCGCAAAGCCATGTGACTGTTCGTTCTAAGCCCAAACCAAAACCGGAACTTGGGGTACAGCCATAACGACGAATATCTAAATACCATTCAAAATCTTGTTGGTTTAATCCGTGCTCTGCAATTCTTTGAATTAATTTTTCAACACTTTCTTCACGCTGACCACCACCGATAACTTCGCCGTAGCCTTCTGTTGCTAATAAATCAGAACCCATTGCGTAGCCCGGCTCTTTTGGGTCTTCTTTCATATAGAAAGCTATAATGGCTTGGGGGTAGTGATGTACAAAGACGGGTTTATCAAATTGTGAAGAAATAATTGTTTCATCAGGCGCACCAAAATCGTCACCTACATTAAATGCTGGATTTTGTTTTAAAAGAATTTCACAGGCCTCTTTATAATGTAACCTAGGAAATTTTCCTTTAATACATTCTAGTTTTGCTGGGTCTCTCTCTAGAGCACGTAATTCTTCAGTGCGATTTTTTAAAACACGTTGAGCAATATATTC
>JANOOI010000059.1:0-3903 GCA_031421235.1 Bdellovibrio sp. | reverse complement strand
TTCGTTGCGTTTTTACTAACAAGGTATTCTATAACAAAAATACGCTGTTTTGCGGTAAATTCTTTTTTTGACATAAAAAACCTCGGATTCAAAAGATTCATCGTATCTTTAATAATTAAAATTATATCCGAAAAGATTCTTAAAATAAACGAATGAAAAGGCTAGTTGCCAGATAATACTAATTATTTATGATGGTAGCAAATTGATTTCTGACTTCTGATTCACACTCGCTCAGATAAATATTTGTTTGAGTCATAGTAAAGCCAAGCCCCTTAATATAAAGAGCAGCTCTTTTTTGAAAACTGTTCGTTGAAAAATAATCTTGAAGGGGCAATTTAGAAGTTCTCACAAGGCCCATGTCTATCTCATGACTAAACATATCAATTAGCACACATTTTTTAAAATTATTATAAGTAACACTTTGGTCAAGCGTACGATAACAGTCCCTCGAAAGGCTGATTAATCCTGACATGCCTGAATCTTTATAAATTTTAAAACTGTCATAAAAGATCGATTTGGAATCAATCTTATTTTCATTTGGAGCTATTGCAGGAGATTTTTTTTCTTTTATTTCGAAACTCGAATTGTCAGTTTCTTCCATGTTAACGCCAAATGTAGCGCTTGTTCCCTTTTGTAATATACTGAACGTTAACAGGCCTGCTGCAAAACCAAAAATTATCGCAATTACTGATAGACCAGATTTTGAGGATTCTTGAAGATGAGATTCGTCTCCATGAATTTTAGACTTTATATATATGTAAACTGTCGCTCCTGCAGCGAGCGCGGCAATGCTAATAGCAACGCCAAGCGCTCCGAAGAACAATTGTTTTAGTAAATTAAATGCTTTATCTAAATGACCTTTAAATCCATTCATTAAGTCTTCGATTTGAATAGACCAAGTTGTTAATGATAAAAATATTAAATATATCAAGCCCAAAATGAAGATACGTCGAACAATTTTAAAAGATCGATTTGTCTTCAGTGATATGACAGCTCCAAATATAAAATTTTTTGTCGTATTCGGCATACTCTCCCCTTTCACGTCTTTAATTTTTTTATATAACTGTTCACCAAAACCATATTCATCAAATCAAACTTACGAACTGATATTGATAACTTAATAATGGAGCCAGACTCTTGTTGTTCTTGAGAGTTTCCTGCCTTCGATAAAACAATCACCTTAAATGCATAATCAAGAGCATCCTTTTTAGTCATGTTTAAATTCATCATTGCATAATCTAAAACCAGCGACATTTCCAATTTATCTTGTCCCTTTATAAGCGCCGAATATTCTTCCAGTTTAACAATTACGCCACTATCGTCTGTGTTGCTTAACTTGCCAGACTCATCTGTTTGACTGTTTTGACCATCTGGCTTTCTTGTTTCATCGCGAAAAAAAAGATTAAGCGGCCAAGAAATTAGAACTAATAGCGGCGTTATTAATAAATTGAGCAAAGGCACGATAAAAAAGTATCCCACAACAATACATACAACTGTCGAACCTAACTGGAAGTAAAAATTTTCGAAAATAAAAAATGAAAGTTTAATGCAACTAAATGTCATTGTTGTCATTACAACCATTTGGCCAAATACAGCAAGCAATCCAAAAGCGATTGCCTTTTTATTGAGTCCAAGCTTCAAGCGCATATCTGAAATAGGGCGAAGAAACCAGAAAAATGCTATAATGAGTCCTTTTAGAACTGTAGGACTACGTGCCCAAAGTGGGCGGTGTATAGTAGAAGTATTAAAATCATTTGCTACGCATGCAATACCTGAAAGGATAAATGCTATTATTATACTTGTAATCAATATCACTGTTTACCTCATAAAAATAAATTAAATAATAGAAAAAGTTCATAAAAAATTAACACAACTTTTTTAGACGACCTTTACAATAAAAACTTTAAAAGTCGATTTTTGACCCACCCCCTTCGGGGTTTATTTTAAAAAGGTTACTGGCAGTGTCTGTTACTGTCAGTGTCCGTATCGTTAACATTAAGAATGCTAAACGAAAGTCTAGAGCGGTCGGATCCAAAAACGAAGAAGGCAATTCTTGAGCAAATTCGAGATCTTTCTTCTGTGATAAAAAAGCAGAGACGAAAAGTTGGTCTAACTCAAGAGGGACTTGCCGAAGTGCTGGATGTATCAGTAAATACAATTAAATATATTGAGCAGGGTCGCAGGCTTCCAAGTTTGGTGATGATAATCAAAATCGCGCTCGCACTTAAGCTCAGGCTTTCTTTTCAAAAATTGACATGAGCTATTAATTCAAAGGAAATTTGTTCGTCATAAGAGTTTCGATTTAACTACTTTTTATCTAAAATATTTTAAATCTACGTCACAAACTTTCGACACCCTCTGAAAATTATTTCAAATATATCTAACAGATAGAGTTTCACGATGTTTCATGCTAAACTGGGGGTACAGTTGTGGGTTGAAAACCGAGACGAAATCTAAGTATCTGATTTTAAAATGGTTAAACAAACGAATTGGCGGAGAAGGTGGGATTTGAACCCACGGTAGCTCTTTTGGAACTACGGGTCTTTAGCAAAGACCTGGTTTCAGCCACTCACCCACTTCTCCGCGAACGAAAAATGAACTAGTTAATTAGGCTAAGGTAGTAAAGTGCCATAGCACTTTTACAGAATCAAGGAATGGCATCACACACTTCTTGATTTTAATCGTTGGTTTATGTAGAAGTTTGGATTCAATCAAGCTTACGACGCACTCGTAGCTCAGCTGGATAGAGTACCTGACTACGAATCAGGTGGTCAGAGGTTCAAATCCTCTCGAGTGCACCATTTCTATTTTTTTAATTTTCTTAGATTCCGCCGCTTTTCTACTAATTTTTTCTTTAGACTTAACTGCATTTTTTCACTGGCGGCATACCACGCGATTGGATGGATTTTCATCAAATTGTCTGCGATAAACTGAGTGGTTTCAATAGGATAAACGTTATGCATCTCGCGCGTTGTCCAACCAACGGCCTTCTGTACGTAGTGTTCAGTTGCTAATAAATGCGGCTTAACTAGTGATACTGCCAGTTTGAAACTGGGCTGCTTTTTTCTCGACCTAGAGTAGTAAAATAGTGCGACCATCGAGCAGCGTCGCAGCCACGGATTTTTATGCTTGTTCCAGGTTTTATAAGTTTTCAAAAGACGTTTCGGGGTTGCTTCGAAAATTCGTGCGTAAATTCCGCACAAGGTATCTGAGTCCGCCCAATTATCAATCTTATCGGCCCACGTTGTTAGTCTGGGTGCGAGCTGAATCAATTGTTCAACCGTAAGCCCCTCAAGCCAATACAAAGCAATCATCCTGACTTCAAAAATGCGTGAGTTTTTCCATACCTTTTCGAATGCTGTAAATTGTTTTTCAAGGGCTTCAGAAAATAGTGGAAGATTTTTTTTCAAAACCAAGCGTACTTCTGGGATGCTTAGATTCAGGTAAGTTAATTTGGAATTTCCTCCGCCAATATAGGTTTCACCATTAAAAATTTCTAAACGACGGGGAGCTTGAAGTCGTCGAAGCTCTGCAGTTAGATAATTCTGCAAATCGAATTTTTTATTCATATTTGAAGCCTATCTGATTTGCCTTTTTCATGCATCTCACTATTATAAACACTATGAAACTAAAATTAATTATAAAAATAGTGCTTTTGCTTTTCAGTCTAGTTGCGGTCATTCTAGCAATGAAACTGACGTCGTCGGGTGGTTTTCAACAGGGAATGAATCAAATATTCCAGTCCACAGAGACTGCGAAAACAATGCGCTGGTGCCCAGAGCACGTGGTCGATTTTAAATGGGAAGCCTATGATTTGCCTGAACAGTCGAAAATAAAGTGGTTAGGCGCGACTCCAGAGCAAATAAAAGATATTTTCTGCTCGGTAACAATGGATGCCTCAGA
>JANOOI010000058.1:0-2987 GCA_031421235.1 Bdellovibrio sp. | reverse complement strand
TAGTTTTTCCATCCGCAATTTTAAAAGCACGACGAGCCGCTGACAATTCAGTCGACGATTTCTTTGATCAAGGTGCCAACGGAAATATTCTACAAGATATTCCATGTCTGCATCCGTGACCCCCAGCTTGCGCCGTCCAACTTCTGGATAAAATATCGACTCGTCAAAGACCGGCTGGATAATTTCACCAAACGGGAGCCACCTAGTTGCATAACTGGGATCCAGTGAGTTGCATGAACGGGAGCCACCCGATTTCATAAGCGGGAGCCACTTACGGAGCAATGTGTAACAGTGAATCTTAAGGTCTAGAAGACCTCAGGAGGCACAGTTGGGATTAAGCATGGCTCAGTATGACGACATTAAGCAAAAAATCGAACAAGGGTTAACGGATAGGCAAATTGCAAAATCCGTGGGTCGAAGGCGTTCCACGATTTCTGAAATTAGATCTGGGAAATATCAATTTGAAAAATCCACTGGTCTTCCCGATTGGATGAATTTACTGAACTGGGAAGACATTTTAAAAGATATTGGACTCAGACATCCACTGAAATTTATCTGGGAAGAATCTGCAAAAAATCTAACGTCGTATTCAAATTTTACAAAATATTTATATAAAAAATATCCTTATTTAAAATATGACGTCTACACGCACCGTGAATTTAACCCTGGCGAGCGCGTAGAAGTTGACTGGGCTGGTGACGTTATTACGTGGGTAAATCCATGTGATGGGAAAACAAATAAAGCTTATATTTTTGTTGGTTGTCTTGGTTACTCGCAACTCATTTTTGCTAAAGCTTATTCATCAATGAAGGAAATAGAATTCTTATCTGCGCATGAATCAATGTTTAATTTTTATGACGGCGTCAGTGAAGTCATTTGTCCTGACAATGCAAAAACTGCGGTGATCAAAGCGAATCGATACGATCCAGATTTAAATGTTGAATACAATCAATTTACTAAGCATTACGGAATTACTGTAGCACCAGCCAGGGTGTATAGTCCGAAGGATAAAGCTTTAGTTGAAGGTGCTGTTAAAATAGTTCAAAGATTATTTAAGTGGAAAACCAGAGGCAAGGTTTTTACATCTTTAGCTGAAATAAATATGGAATTAAAAAAAGTTATTTTACAAGTTAACGAAAAGCCCCACTCAAGATTTAAGATCTCAAGACGTGAAATGTTTAATTTAGAAGAAAAGACAAAGTTAAAGCCGCTACCCATAATTAAGTATGAATTATGTGAATCGAAATATTGCAAAGTGCATCCAGATGGAACTGTAGCAAATAATTTTCATTATTATTCTGCGCCGTACAGATTAGTTGGCGAATCAGTTTTAATAAAAATTTATGCACAGACCGTTGAGATCTATCACAAGTTAGAAAAGGTTGCCGTGCATGCAAAGCTAACTGGCTACAAAGGTAAAAAAAGTATTTTATCAGAGCATATGCCAGAGTCAGCGCAAGTTTATAGAAGTACTACAGTTCAAAGCATAATCCAGCAATCCCATTTTTTAAGTTTAGAATTTAAAATATTTATCGAAGAATTATTAAGCGAAAGTCCATGCGGAAACTTGCGAAAAGCGCAGGGTTTTTTACGTGAAGCTCGTGCTTTAAAGTCAAAGGCATCCAATGACATTTTTAAACGATCCGTTATTGCTGCGATAGCTGACATGAAAAGATTTAATCAAATCCGCGTCGAAAAGTTTAAGAATTATATGCAGCAGCAATATAATTTTTTAATAGCAGTTCCAGAGCAAGACCAGATAAAGCGAAATCAAAAAAATCCAATGCTTCGTAAGAATAATACATACGTTCATTGAAAACTAAAAAGGAAAGAAGGTAAAAGATGTCTGTCATAAACATTAAGCAACAGATGCAGGAGTTAAGTCTTTTAGGAATGCAGAATGCCGTTGAAACTGATTTAGCTATCGCAATAAAACAGGACTGGGGCCATGAGGAATTACTGTCAAAGTTATTGCAGACCGAAAAAGATCATCGAGATGAAAGTTTTATCGCTAAAAAAATTAAGCTAGCACATTTTAAACGAAATGCATTTTTAGATGAATTTGATTTAACGGTGAAACGTGAAATAACGAAGCAACAGCTTCAAGAGCTCATGTCATTAAGTTGGCTAGATCAAGCTAGGCCCATAGTTTTTGTGGGCCAAACTGGTGTTGGAAAAAGTTATTTAGCTGAAGCTTTGGGTCGCTATGCGTGTTCTAGACGGAAAACAGTTTTACTAAAAGAAGCTACGGAATTATTTTTAATGATCAGTGAAGGTCGAAGATTTAATCGATACCTAACGACAAGAAAGCGGCTTGCGATGTATGACGTATTAATTATCGATGATTTTGGGATGCGAAAAATTAGCTCTACAGAAGCTCAAGATTTAAAAGAAATTTTAGAAATGCGGTCGATGTCGAAATCAACATTCTTTACAACTCAGTTACCGTTAGATCATTGGAATGAAGTCATTGACGATACCGTCATTTTAGAAGCGATCGTTGATCTGGTCGAACACAGTTGCATTAAAATCGAAATGCGTGGCGAAAGTTACAGAAAAGTAAAAGCTAAGAAGCTTGACAGTAAGAATTTAAAACATTAAAAACTTTTCAATATCCGAAGTGGCTCCCAAACGTGAAACTGGGTGGCTCCGATCAGTGAAATCTTCCAAGTTGGCTCCTGAATCCAAATGCTCAGTCCACTGATCAGCCCAGTCGTTTTCAGTATCAACAATGGATTCAGCGAAATCTTCTTTCATAAATTGTATCGCATCATTGTGTTGAATGCCAAAGACATGACCCAACTCATTTTTTAAGATTGGTAATACGCGCGAACCATTTGAACGAGTCAATGGATTAAATGGCAAGGTGTAGTCTGGCTGAAAGTAAATAAAACCCTTCGCTTTTAAATTTACTGAGTCATATTCAGTTCGAATAGTGACTGCTGCCATTTTAGAAATGTCTCCAAGGCGTTCTTTTTGTAAGGTGG
>JANOOI010000057.1:0-2040 GCA_031421235.1 Bdellovibrio sp. | reverse complement strand
TGCACATCTAAAAAACAGGACGCTGTGCCTATTAGTACAAAAAATGATGACAGAACCTTAACAATTTCACAGACCATTGTCCTAAAGCCCGTAAACGATCAAACAGTCAGAATAAAAAGCCAAGCTCAAATTTTTAAATTTTTAGCTAGTTTAGAGACCGAAATTTTGAAACTCATTATTCCAGCAGCTTTACCGGCTGTTAATCAATTCGACGTTCTGAGTTATGCCTTTGATTTACAAGCTCAGATTAAACGACCATCATTAAAATCTTATGAATGCCAAAAAATAAATCTGATCACCACTGAAAAAAAAATCACTGTAATGAGTGAATGCGAAAAGCCTTTTAAGGTTCTAGCGGAAATAGATGTGCTTTCTGATAAACTGTATGTAGTGAAGTTTATAAATGCGTCATGGACAAGTGTTGTAGGTCTAAGTGCAACGCTGCAGGCTGACCCACGGGAATGCATTGTTAAAGTAAAGCTAAATACTCCGCTTGAAATGGATTGCAGGAACACGTCTTACACCATAAATGCTGATTCGCACTTACAGGATTTAAAAATTAAAAAATACAATTATAGTTATAAAATCAATAATTCAAAAAATGAAAATGAAGTTTTAATTGAAGCAGGAATTTATAAAAATCTTATTGAAGTTAAAAAAATAAAAATGACTGTACCTTTTTCTGGGAAAATTAAAATTATAGAAAAAGAAATTGAAGTCAAAGATGACTTTGCGAATGAAAACGGTCTAGAATACAAAGAAGCACCTAAAAATGAAGTTAAAGAAGAAGTTACAAATGAAGCTACAAACGAAGTGATTCAGCCGTCTCGATAAAGCTATGGATGTCAGATTTTGTAGTGTCCCAGCTGGTCATCAAGCGACATTCAAAAGTACTTTCATCCCACACATAGAAAAAATGTTTTTCTCGAAGGGGTTTTACCCACGACTTTGGAATAACCGCGAAAATGGCATTGCTTTGTACTTTTTGTGTGATTTGTATTTCTGGGATTTTATTTTTAATTTCATTTTCAAAATAAATAGCCATTTCATGTGAATGATGAGCAATTTTTTTATAAAGCTGGCTGTCAAAGTAAGTTAAAAACTGATTCGCCATGTATCTGGTTTTTGAAGGCAATTGGCAAAGCTGTTTCCGGTAGTATTTAAAATCTTTCTGTAATGTTTTATTAAGAATAATTACAAGTTCACCGAACAAAAAACCATTTTTTGTTCCACCAAATGAAATTAAATCAACATTCAGTGAAGTGGTTAGATCAACTAGATCACACTTTAAGTAAGCGGCTGCATTGGCTAATCTTGCTCCGTCAATATGAACAAACATGTGTTGTTCATGGGCCCAAGTGGTTATTTCTTTGATTTCGTCGATCTCATAAACTGTTCCTAACTCAGTGGGTTGGGAAAGGCTCACCATGCGGGTTTGGCTATAATGTTGATCGCCCCGACGAGTCAGATTTTTTTTAAGATTTTCTAGATTTATCTTTCCATTTTTTGATGGCACTGTAATCAGTTTACCACTGTAACTTTCAGGGGCAGCGCATTCATCTAAATGCAAGTGACTGACATCAGATACGAAACAACTTTCAAAAGATTTCAAACCGGCTTTAAGACACAACACATTGGCTGCAGTGCCATTAAAAACAAGGTGTGATTCTGCATTTTGACCAAAAATAGATTTAATTTTTTGTTGAAGAGCTAATGAAAGATCATCTGTCCCATAACTGGCTGCATGATCGTGATTGCAATCTAAAATTGACTGCATAATTTGAGGGTGAACAGAAGTGTGATTGTCGCTGCCGAAACTTCGCATGTGAAACCTTAACTATGAGTTAAAAATTATGAATTAAAAATATAATGATGAGCTAAAAGGGCTGCAGTTTTTGAAGTTTGAAAATCCCGATCAAGTGGTGGTGAAACTTCGTAAATTCCAAAACCCTTGACGCTAGAATGACTGTAAAGTTTTTTTAGAAATCTTAGGCAGTCCATTGTTTTAAGCCCTGTGGCCCAGGCTTGGGAACAACCACC
>JANOOI010000056.1:0-8859 GCA_031421235.1 Bdellovibrio sp. | reverse complement strand
TCAGGAACCATCGGAAATTGATTAGCAGTTCCACGTATACCGTCAGTTCCAAAAAGTCTTATCTGTTTTTTTTCTGTTTTAGACATGCATCAAATATAACTTAATCTGTCTCAGAAAAGAATCTAATTTTTATTTTTAGAGATTTCAACACGGATAAGGTTAGGCTTAACGCTTAATACACGTACCCCTGAAGGAACATCAATTCGACTTGTTGGAATATCAATATCAATAAGACCCTCTTCGCGGTCACTTAAATCAAAAACAATACTTTTTAAACTGTCTTTATATTTTTTAAGCACGGGCTGAGACCCTGATAACTTCACTCGAACTTTATCCTGCGACTGGCTCACAATCGACATATCCGCTGACACAATCAGATTAATTTCCATCTCTCTTGTTGTCACAAAGTCTCTGCGACCTAAAATGGAAATCCATAATATCAGAGCCACAAATAACGACACTATTTTATAACTTAAGTTATTTAAAAAAAGATCTTTCAGCATTTTTAAACGATCGGCTTCAGGTCTCATGAATGGCCTTCCATACGCCCCTCGACGTGGATCGGTTTGTATTTTAAACCAAAGGCTTCATACAACGCTTTACGAACATCAACCAGTTCAGCATGCGGACGCATGTGTCCACCCGTAACTATGCTGATCGATCTGGTTTCTTCTGAAACAACAAGGACCATAGCATCGGTTTCTTCTGTTAAACCAATGGCTGCGCGGTGACGGGTTCCTAAATTTTTATCTAAGGCTGGATTTTTACTTAAAGGCAAAAAACAACCCGCATAAGCAATTTTACCAGACCTAATTAATATAGCTCCGTCATGCATCGGTGCTTGCGGATGAAATATCGATTGTATAATTTCACCAGACACCCTGGAATCCATTTCAGTACCTAACTCAATATGATAATCCACCAATATGTCTTTTTCGATAACTAACAAGGCCCCGTAGCCTTTTTGTGCTGCTGCAATTGTGCCTTTTGCGATTTCTTCCACCATATGAGTTTCCATAGCGACAGACACATCTGAAAATAACGGATGACTGCCAATATGTGCTAGTGCTCGGCGAATTTCACCTTGAAATAAAACAACTGTGATGACAAATAAATTAGAAAAGAATTTATCCAGCAGCCAATTCATTGTGAAAAGTTCAAACCAAATACTAAGGATATAAGTGATAGCTAAAATTCCAAGCCCAGATAAAATCTGTACAGTTCCAGTTCGACGAATGATAATCAATGCCCGATATAGAACAAACCAGACAAGCAGAATATCAAAAATATCCTGCAGTCTTAAATGTGAGCCTATAAAATGTAGATTTTCCCAGAACGATTCAAACTGCATATTTTAGTCTGCCATAAGACTTATGTCACTGGCGCTGTCTTTCCGCTGGTAGCCGTTGCTGATTCTTCTGCGACTTCGCCACTACCTGACGCGACAGCTAATCCGCCGCCAACTTTTTTATTCGCGCGAATTTTATGAATTTCTGATACCGCTGCACCCTTAACTAACATCGCCACTTCGTGACCATCGATAGTTTCAAATTCTAATAAGGCTTGCGTGATTTTTTCTAAAGATTCACGGTTGTCTGTTAAAACTTTCATGGCTTTAGTGTAACCGTTATTAATAATTTTTGAAATTTCTGAATCAATTTCTTGAGCTTTTGATTCAGAATAATCTTTTGATTTGCCGCCGCCGTAACCCATACCCATGAAAACTGGGCTGTCGCCTTTTTCAAAAGCTAAAGGTCCCAAAGGACTCATTCCCCATTCACAAACCATTTTTCGGGCCATAGCTGTTGCGCGCTCGATATCATTAGCTGCTCCTGTTGTGAAATCGCTAAAAATAAGTTCTTCAGCTGCACGTCCACCAAAAGCAAACGCAATCCAGCTTTCCGCTTGGTTTTTTGAAAAACTTAAAGCATCTTTTTCAGGAAGTGTTTGCGTGAGACCCAAAGCCATCCCTCTTGGGATAATAGTCACTTTGTGAATTGGATCTAAACCTGGAAGCATCACTCCAACAAGTGTATGCCCTGCTTCATGATAAGCTGTATTTTTACGGTCCTCTTCACTGATCACCATAGATTTTCTTTCACTGCCCATGATGACTTTATCTTTGGCCTTTTCGAAGTCTTCCATTTCTAAATATTTTTTATTATTTCTGGCTGCGACAAGTGCAGCTTCATTCACTAAGTTTCCTAAATCAGCTCCTGAAAAACCAGGCGTTCCCCGCGCTATTTTTAAAGGTTCAACGTCAGGACCTAATGGAGTTTTTTTCATGTGCACATTTAATATTTGTTCGCGTCCGTTTAAGTCTGGTTTTCCAACCATGACACGTCGATCAAAACGGCCCGGACGAAGTAACGCTGGATCTAAAACGTCAGCTCTGTTCGTTGCAGCTATAAGAATCACACCTTCTGTTGATTCAAATCCATCCATTTCGACAAGTAATTGATTTAAAGTTTGTTCGCGCTCATCATGACCACCACCCATACCGGATCCGCGATGACGTCCAACCGCATCGATTTCATCGATGAAAATCAAACAAGGTGCATTCTTTTTACCTTGTTCAAATAAATCCCGCACACGGCTTGCGCCCACACCGACAAACATTTCCACGAAATCTGAACCTGAAATTGTAAAAAACGGAACACCCGCTTCCCCCGCGACAGCTCTGGCTAATAATGTTTTACCTGTCCCCGGAGGCCCCACAAGTAAAACACCTTTAGGAATTCGCCCGCCTAATTTAGTGAATTTTTTTGGATCTTTTAAAAAGTGTACGATTTCTTGCAGATCATCTTTAGCTTCATCGATCCCTGCTACATCTTTAAACGTCGCACGATTTTTATTTTCAACAAGCCGAGCTTTTGACTTACCAAAAGACATGGCCTTACCACCACCAGCTTGAATTTGGCGCATGATAAAGACAAACATTCCTACAATTAGAATTAATGGCAACCAATTGATAAAAAATGAAGATATTGGCCCACCCGACTGATCAGTTTCATACTGAGGTGTATAATCAAGTTTTCTAATCTCATCGTAAGCCTTATCTGTATCAGCTGAAAATTCAAAGCGAATTCCACCGTCATATTTTTTTTCAAATTCAGGTTTTACTTCTCCCCGAATCATTTTTTTATCTAAAGAAAACACGATGCTGTCCTCTTTAATTTCTTTAGCTTCAACTGCTTTTAGAAATTGTGGATAATCGAAACTGACAATTGTTTTTTGTTTTTTAACTTCCCAAGCCTGAAAAAGAAAGACAGACATGATGATAAGAAAAAACCACAGAGCTAAAGTTTTTTGATTTACTTTCATTTTACATCCTTACTAGACGCCTTGAGGTGATCGTCTTGATCATCTTGTTTTTGATGGCGGTCATTTAATTGTAGCATAACTTGCTGTGCGTCAATAAACCAATTAATACCGATTAGGCTAAATGTGATGTTTTTTTGATTTTTGTCGAGCCTTTTAATAATTTCTTTTATCTGTCCCTGTGAAAAAACTAAATCTTTGAACGTTCTGAGCGCTTTAGCTAGACAACGCTGTTTTTCAGCAAAACTGAGTATTTCAAAATCTAACCTTTGAAAAACAAGTTCTTTGCACTGCTGCAATTCATTTTTCCGAACATCAAATGCCGGCAGCGGATCAGATTGATGGTCCAGTCCACCCACTATTTTATCGAAAGATAAACTTAAATTTTTTGATCCACCTAATTGAAATTGTTCAAGATCTTTAAGCCATTTGTTTCTGATCCAATTTCTAAGCCCGGCAGAATCTAAATTGCTAGGATCATCAATGAAATTATAATTATTATGTTGCGCTATTTTTAAAATATCTGCTTTACCTGTTTCTAACAGCAATCTTAAAGTTTCACCGTTCCAAAATTTAAATGTCGTAAAACTTTCAGCACCCGTTCCCCGAATTAATTTAATCAGTCTAGTTTCTAGGACATCATCACGGTGATGACCCGTCACCAATACCGCTTGCGGGTACTTGGCTTGAATTTTTTGAAAGAAAACTTTTCGGGCCTTTCGGCATTCATCTTCTGATATTAAGTAAGTCTCTGATTTTTCGAAATAGAATTGAATATTGTGTTTGCTTTGTAGAATCTCAGAATAATTTTTTACCAGTTCCAGTGCTTGATCCCTGAACTCTGATTGAGCTTTATTTTTTTCAGCTGTACCATGGTGATAATGCACAATAATGATTTCAGCTAAGGGCTTAATTTTTAAAAGTGTTTGCATCATGACAACTGAATCAGCACCACCGGACACACACACAATGAACTGATTTTTATGATCTAAAGCATTTAGTTTTAATTGATCCCAAATCGTGTGTTCAAGCTGGCTCCACGTTTTCAAACGGGCCTACCATAACTAATGACTTGGGTTTGCGTGAACTCATAAAATCCAATAATTCCTGTCTCTCGACCTAAACCTGAAGATTTAAAACCACCAAAGGGAAGTCTTACATCCGATTTTACAAGCCCATTGATTACACAAATTCCAGCTTCAATGTTTGCTGCCATTTTTTTTGCTTTAATCACATCAGTGGTAAATATCGCACTGCCAAGACCATATTTTGTTGAATTTAATAATTCTATGGCTTGACCTTCAGTGTCGTACACATAAACAAGCAATGTCGGGGAAAAGAATTCCAGATCATTCATGATCTTTTTTAGAGGCAATGAATGAATATCTTTTATCCGCAATATTTCAACAGGAACAAACGCCTTAACCCTCGATTCCAAGTCAGAACTTGGCGGCTGAATCGACATTTCAAGACTGACATAGGCATCAATTAATTTTCGTTTTTCTAAATAATCTTTTTTAAATTGAACGCTAGCTAACGGAGCTAGCTGAGTTTTGGGACTCATTAAATCACCAAATTGATAGTTTATCAGTTCAGCTTTCATTTCAGTTAAAAATAACTCAATTTTATTTTTCGAAACAAATGCCCTTTTTGCTGATATACAGGTTTGTCCGGTGTTATGCAGTCTGGATTTTAAAATAGTCTGTGCTGAAAGCTTGATATCAGCATCATCTAAAACTAAATAAGCATCACTACCGCCTAATTCGAAAACCCCGCGCTTTAAATGTCGACCTGCATATTCTGATAATTTATAACCAGCGTTTGTTGAACCAGTAAGACTTACACCTGAAACTTTGGAATCAGCAATAATGTCCTCGGTTAACGAATGATCAAACAAAATATTTTTAAGAACGCAGTAATCCAATTTTGAAAATATTTTTTCAACTAAAACCCCGATCGATGCTGTGATTTCTGAATGTTTTAGTAAAATCACATTCCCCATAAGAAGGGCTGGATAAATCATCCGAATCACTTGCCATAATGGAAAATTCCACGGCATGACCGACAAGATAACGCCGAGCGGACGATGATGAACTTCATTCATTTGCTGGGTGGTTTCAATATACTGTGGGTCAAATTCTTTGTACCCGTGTGTGCACATGTACTGAATGCTTTCAATACACTTATCTATTTCAACAAGCGCCTGAGCCAACGGCTTACCCATTTGCAAAGTGATTTCAAGGGCTATTTCTTTTTTAGCTGCTTCAAACAACTTAACAGTGGGCAAAAGTTTTTTTTGACGATCTTGAAAACTGAGTTTTTTCCAAAGACTAAAACCTTTTGTCAACTCCAGCAATAGCGGTTGCACATCAGCCAAATCTTGAAAAATCAAGTAAGGTTTTAATCGTTCACCAGTGGCAGGATTGGTCGTCCAGATTTCAGTTCTGTTTTTAACTGTCATGTCTCATCTTTTTTAGTTGTAACATTTTTAGGTTCAACATTTCGCGAATCAACTTTTTTTAAAACTTCAACTTCAGCTGTAATCTTAAATTTGTGATTCTCTGCAAATTTTGCGAATTCTTTCACAAAATCAATTTTCTGAATTAATGTCACCATTTCTTGGGTGGCGCGTTCTGTGATGTCATCTTTAGCTTTAAGAACTTGGCTGATCACAGTGCCGATGGCTTCTTTTGAAATATCACTAGCAGAACCAGCCGATAGAATTTTTTTCAAAGTGTCTGTTAGTCTTGGTGCTTTTTCATCATTTTTAAAATCATCGCTATTTGCCATAAACTGTTTTAATCCTATTTTTAAAATTCGTGATCATTTTCGGAAGACTGACTGTCACAAGAGTGCTCTCCATTGAACTTGGCATAAACATTCCAAACGTCGCTGTTAAATGATATTCAACTTCACATTTTTCACCTGCGGGCTTTATTGTCCAAAGACCTTTCATGGTCTTAAACACATCCCCTTCTATAAATTTAAATTCAACCTTTGAAGGCGAAACTTCTTCAACATCTAATTTATATTTGAACGTTTTAATCATTGATACGCTGTATTCCATTTGTTTTTTAGCGCCATCATTTTTTAAAATTTTAACAGATTTAATTTCTGGTAAAAATTCAGGGTATTTTTCATAGTCAGCTACGACTTTAAAAAACTCCTCAGCAGTGCAGTTAAATATTTCTTTTGTTTTGGCTTCTGCCATATTTTCTCTCCTTGAAGATGTATTGCTACTTTTTAAACAATGCCTCTGCTGCAGCTTTGGCTTTGTCAGCTGCTGACTGCTGCTCACCACCCGATCCGGGTTGGTAGAATTCGCAGAAATTATTTTTTTCTTTATCTACAACTCTGTCTGCTGCGGGCTCTTTACATTCATTATATGATTTCATATCGTAAAAAGCGCAGTTCTTGCAGTTGTGCAAATCGCGTCTACAAAACAAACACTCGTCTCTGAAGCTGACTTTAGAACTAATGTCGTTTTCTTTCTGGCAACTTGCACATTTTAATTTCATCAAAGAACCATCATAGGCTTCACTGAAAAATTATGAAATGTTTCAACATTTCTAATCGTGCCAGTTTGTGACCTCATCACGATCGATTGCGTTTTTCCACGACCTTCAGTGTACATTTTTACACCCTTAAGCAGTGGCCCATCAGTAACCCCAGTTGCACAAAACATCACATGCCCTTTGGCTAATTCTTCTAAATTGTATTTCTTGTTAAGGTCTTTGATTCCCATTTTTAGCGCGCGTGCTTTTTCTTCTTCATTTCTAAATTTTAAACGGCCTTGAAAATCTCCACCTAAACAGCGCATAGCCGCTGCTGAAATCACACCTTCCGGTGCTCCACCAATACCAATCAATAAATCAATTCCTGAATCGGGCCAAGCGGTTGCAACGGCCGCAGAAACATCTCCGTCGTCGATCAGTTGAATGCGGGCTCCAGTTTTACGAACCTCTGATATCAAAGCTTCATGTCGTGGCCGATCCAAGATGACGACCGTGACATCCCCAATTTCTTTTTTTAAAGCTTTCGCCACACGCTGAATATTTTCCGTTGCTGATAAATCAATATCAATTAGGCCTTTAGCTTTGGGACCGCAGGCAATTTTATCCATGTACGTATCGGGCGCATGCAAAAATCCGCCTTTTTCTGCAACTGCGATAACTGCAATCGCACCAACACCGCCTTTGGCACAAATTGTTGTTCCTTCGAGTGGATCTAAAGCAATATCAATCTGAGGAGCATCATCTTTTTTAAGGCCGACTTTTTCACCAATATATAACATCGGAGCTTCATCACGTTCACCTTCGCCTATAACAACAGTTCCATCGATACGAACTGAATCAAAAGCTTTTCTCATGGCATCAACAGCCGCTTGATCTGCTGCTTTTTCGTTTCCGTGTCCCATCCATTTTGCTGAAGCCAATGCAGCAGCTTCTGTGATTCTAACAAATTCTAAAGCCAAGTTTCTGTCCATGGTGTCCTTTCATGACTTTTTTTAATAGCGTCGATTAAACCTTTTGGTAATCTTTGAGGTTTTAAATTTTCATTTACAGCGCAATGACAGGTTTCTGCCAAAGCTTTTATAATGCCATTTTGATCTTTTAAGTTATATTGAAATGTTGCAATCGCACCAGCAGTCTTGACCTGCACATCAATTAAAATAGCCTCGTTAAATTTGTAGGCCGATTTGTGTTTCACCCGTGTTTCAACCACAGTTAACCATGACACATTCAATGACGTAGATAGATTATCAACGCACCATTGAACGCGCGCCTCTTCACAAAAACGCAAATAATTTGAATGATGGACAATACCCATCAAATCAGTTTCGTAGACTTGAACTTTTCGCTGAAAAAGACTCATGCAGTTATCTTGACAGAGGCACTGAACTCACTCAAGATTTAACAATAATATGAGTCAACTTCCTTTGATTTTAACTACAGCGCGTATTTTTGCAACTTTCCCTGTTGCTTACTTGCTGACGCTTAATTCTGATATAATGAACTGGATTGCGTTGGTGATTTTTGTTCTCGCTTCAATCACTGATTACTATGATGGCTATTTTGCCAGAAAATATAACGCTGTTACAAATTTAGGTAAATTTCTAGATCCCGTCGCTGATAAAATTCTAGTTTCATGCATACTGATTTTATTATTGCATCTGAACAAAGTTGACCCCTGGATGGTGATTTTGTTTATTACGCGTGACACGTTAATCGGTGGAATCAGAGCCGCGGCCGCAGCAGATCGGATTATTATTCCTGCGCAAACAACTGGCAAATGGAAAGCAGCACTGCAAATGATTGCCATCCCACTTTTAATGGTGAACGATTTACATGCTAACTTACCTACCCAAAAAATTGGATATGGACTTCTCTGGTTCAGTGTTTTACTAAGCATAGGCAGTGGTTGGGATTACGTTAAACTTTATATTTCTGGCTTAAATAGTCAGAAATATAAAAGCTAGAAAGTTGTTTATGTTTCAATTTATGCAAATGAAAAACTGGTTTATTATTTTTGTCATGG
>JANOOI010000055.1:0-1595 GCA_031421235.1 Bdellovibrio sp. | reverse complement strand
CATCACGCGACGATAAACCACCAACGGCCTAGAACGATCGACTAAGTAGCCAGCGTAAAGCGCTAAACCGATTGCAGGATATTTAGTTGATCGATCTAGGCCGTTGGTGGTCTATCGTCGCGTGATGTATGTTAGTTTTTTATCTGGCGTTGTGGTTTTAACTGAACACATATTCGCATTAGATTTTTCATTAGGTGTTCAAGTTGGCTTATTATATTCAGCCGCTTTTTTAACGGGACTTGCCAGGTCATTTTCCCAACCCGCCATTTTTGCAACGGTTCCTAGATTAGTGGAACGAAGCCAGCTGATGCAGGCCACAGCGCAATCTAGTTCAGCAATGCAAGTTGCACGCATCGCGGGCCCAGCATTTGGCGGAATAATTTTCGGCTTCCTGGGCGCAATTGTTTCATCAAGTATTGTTTGTTTGTTATTACTTGCAGGAATATTTGTGATGTTTTCAATCGATAAGGATATCCCTGCACCAGAATTACATAACCACCATGCTAATATTAAAGATGAATTTTTATCTGGAATTAGATTTGTATTTAAACATCCTATTTTGTTACCGGCCTTATCATTAGACATGATTTCAGTTTTATTTGGTGGAGTGACAGCTTTATTACCTATTTTTGCCAGCGAAATTTTATTCGTCGGTCCTAAAGGTTTAGGATTACTGCGTGCAGCCCCTGCAGTGGGTGCCACGATCATGGCGTTGTACTTATCAAAGCATACAAATATGCGAACGGGTAAATGGCTGTTATCAGCGGTGACAGGTTTTGGAATTAGTATTTTAATTTTTGGATTAAGTCAGAATTTTTATTTATCGCTGGCTGCTTTAGCTTTCAGCGGAGGATTTGACAGTATCAGTATGGTGATTAGATCTGCAGCCGTACAGTTATCATCACCGGACCACATGCGTGGAAAGATTTCAGCTGTGAATTCTATTTTTATTGGATCATCAAATGAAATCGGTGAACTTGAATCAGGAATCGCTGCTAAAATTCTAGGAACAGTCCCCGCCGTGTATTTGGGCGGGGTCGTGTGTTTGTTAACGGTTGGATTTGTCGGTTATTTTTCACCCGCACTACGAAATATGGATTTGAAAAAACTAGAGACAGCTTAGTCTTGCTACTAATGTTACTGTTTAATGTTTAAAGGGAAGCGCACCTAAGAAATCTTTTTTACCGATTTCAACACCATTGTGGCGCAAAATTTGATAAGCGGTTGTTGTGTGAAAATAAACATTAGGGATTGAATGTTGTGTTGCATATTCATGCCCCATTAAATATTTTCCTTCCCAACGTGGGGTAGTCACTTTAATTTCAGCAGCTTTTGCAAAATCTTTTTCAGACACAGAACCTAGAAAAGTAATTGTTTCAGCGATACGATTTCTTAATTGGGGTAAAGTTGTTTCTTTGTCGTCGTGAACCGGAGCATCTTTTTCTGTTAATTTAGCTACACAGATTTTAGCTGCATCACAAGCAATTTGAATTTGACGGATCAAATTAAGCTAATCGGTGCAAGTCGTGAATTTAATAAAACATCAACTTCAATTTTTTTCGCTTCAGCAAACGGAATAGCTTTTGCTAAAATCG
>JANOOI010000054.1:0-7967 GCA_031421235.1 Bdellovibrio sp. | reverse complement strand
TAGCATAATCAAAATTTTTACCCAGTGGGCTTGATTCAACAGCATGTTGACGTAACGGGGCTAAGTCTAATCTTTCAGGCCACCAAAATTGATTCGAAACAGTTGAACGATCAACGGTTTCGCTGGCAGGTCCGCGGTTTTCTTTTTTATAGTCTTCTTTAGCATACGCTATTTGCGAAAATACCAAAGTCATCGCTATGACTTTTTTAATATTCTTTTCAAACATAAATTCTCCCTATGTTAAGTGGTTTGTTTGTTTTTAATTTAAATAATTTAATACGTTATCTAGTAACTCACCGATGCGGGCGGGTTGACAACCAACAGCCATTGACATTTTTTATGTCATAGATATAATCTATAATGTGACGCGCACTATTGTCGCAAAGCACGGCTTAAGTTTAGGTTTGATTGCTAAATGGGCAAAGCGTAGATTGAACTATTCGCATTTCTAAGTATAAAATAACCCATGACCAAAATATTTATTGATGCTGATGGCTGCCCCGTTAAAGACGAAACCTACAAAGTGGCTGAACGTTATCAACTGCAAGTCATAATCGTTGCTAATAAATCTTTGAATATTCCGTTAAATTCTTTACTAGAAATGAAAGTTGTCAGCGGTAACTTTGATGCAGCTGATGATTGGATCGTTGAAAACTGTAACAACGGTGATATCGTCATTACTGCAGATATTTTATTAGCTGAACGCTGTGTAAAAAAATTGGCCAGGGTTTTAGGTCACAAAGGTGATGAATTTACGGAAGATAATATCGGATCAGCCGTGGCCAGTCGTGAATTAATGCAGAATCTACGGCACATGGGTGAAGTCAAAGGCGGACCAGCACCGATGGATAAAAAAGCACGGTCACAGTATTTAGGAACTTTGGACCGAATTATTCAATCATTAAAAAAGGATAAAAAGTTTTAGATCATGTACAAACTTCGGGATTACCAACAACAAGCCGTTGAAAGCACGATTCGTTTTTTTAGAAAAAAACGTGATCCAGCTGTGATTGTTCTTCCAACCGGCGCTGGTAAAAGTTTAGTGATCGCAGAACTAGCCAGGATCGCCAAGGGCCGAGTTCTTGTTTTAGCGCATGTTAAGGAATTGGTAGAACAAAATTACGAAAAATACCAAAGCTATGGCTTATCAGCAGGAATATTTTCAGCAAGCCTTGGGAAAAAAGATTTTGAACAAAAAGCTATTTTTGGCAGCGTGCAATCAGTTGCCAGAGCCTCTGATGACTTCTTTAATAATTTTTCGTTGCTGGTAATTGACGAGTGTCACCGTGTTGCTGAAGAAGGATCAACCCAATACCAAGATGTTATTAAAAAACTGCGTGATCGCAACCCTGAACTTTGTATTTTGGGTCTAACCGCAACGCCGTACCGATTGGGGTTAGGTTGGATTTACGAATATTCACAGCTTGGTGAAATAAAAACCGATCAAAAAAGATTTTTTAAACAGTGTGTATATGAATTGCCACTGTCGTATATGATTAAAAATAGATATTTAACGAATCCTGTAAAAGTCGATATCCCTGTGACCTGTTACGATTTTTCGGAGTTATTAGAAAAAGACCGACATTTCACCACAAGTGAAATTGAAGAAATTTTAAAAAGCCAAAAAAGACTAACACCATTCATTATCAATAATATTATCGATATCACTGAAAAGTTTAATCGTCAGGGAGTAATGATCTTTAGCAGCTCAGTAAAACATGCTGAAGAAATAATGACCTATTTGCCAAAAAATGATTCTCGTATTGTTATTGGCGATACAGAAATGACTGAACGAAACGAAATCGTTGATGATTTTAAAAAGAAAAAATTTAAATATTTAGTGAATGTTTCTGTTTTAACGACAGGATTTGATGCACCCCATGTTGATGTGATCGCTATATTACGTCCGACAGAATCTAACAGCTTATACCAACAAATTATAGGTCGCGGTCTGCGGCTATCACCAGGCAAAAAAGACTGTTTTGTATTAGATTACGCAGGCATGGGACATGATATTTTTAGACCTGAAATCAGCGATAAACGCCCTGCCAAAGACACAGTACCTGTGGTGGTTCCATGTCCGATGTGTCACTTTGACAATAACTTCTGGGGCAGAACCGATGATGATGGTATCGTCTATGAACATTACGGTCGTAAATGTAAGGGCGCTATCCAAGATAACAACACACTAGAAATCATACCCTGTGGATACCGCTTCAGAGCAAAAATCTGTCATAGCTGTGGATCTGAAAATGATATTACAGCTAAATCTTGTGAAAAATGCGATGCTGTCCTAATTGATGCCGATGCTAAATTAAAGCAGGCTAAATTATCTAAAAACTTTCATGTGTTAACACCTGACCGAATCACTTTTGAAGAACGTACAGATAAAAATTCAAATTCATATCTTGAAATCAGATATTACGATTTTGATTCCCAATATGTCAGCGAAGCTCATTTTTTTAATAATGTTTCAGCAATTAAAAAGTTTAATATTAATTTTTTAAGATCTCATTTAAGACGGCCTGAATTGGCAGTTGAATTACAAACACCAGCTGATGTGATCAGATTTCAAAAATTATACAGATTACCATCGTTTGTGATCGCCAGAAAACAAGATAAATTCTGGAAGATTACTGAAAAAGTTTTCGCTGAAGAACTATAAAAGCATGCGAAATCAAGTCAGAATAAGTTCTGTTTCTGTACTTTTAGAATTAAATTTTTGATAAATCGTAACACCTAAACAGCCCATAAAAAAATATGAACCTAAAAATGAACCAGTGATCATGCCTTTAGGGCCAAGTAGTGAACCGATTGCGCCGCCTAAGGGGCCGTATTCTAAGTTTAATCTTTTAAATGATTTTTTAACTAATTTAAGTTTTTTAGTGATTCGCTGATTTCGATTGGATTTGTCCATTAATGAAACAGTTAGATCTGCATCAAACATCTGCAGATTCATGATAAAATAATCTAAATCGTCTTCAAAATTATCAGATTTAACATAATCAGTAAAAGCCGCTATTTTTTTTCCTACATAATTATTTTTAAGCTTCATGTAATAATCCTGACGTTAATTTGCGCGCTCTTTGATTTTCTGGTTAAAAACTCAGATAAGAACAATGCCAGTATAGTATACGTTAAAAACAAATAAAAACCAGGCTGAAGCGAAGTTCCATTTGTAGTTAGTAGAACTATTTCGCTATCTGCCGAATGAAGTTTATCAAATTGGCTGGCGATCAAACCATTAAATCCAATATAAGCCATAAAGATAGCAATAATCATGACATCGGTCATAGACCATTTACCAGATTTAAGAACAAAAAATTGAATCCATTTATTTTCACGAGCTTTCCAGTGGTTGTAGTAATACAAAACGGATGAAATCAATTTTGTTACAGGAAACGCTACGCTAAATAGCACCATCAACAGGCCAACTATTTTCATTTGAATGTCACGATGGGTAATCATAATCCAAAAAACGTCTAGAACGCTTTTTGTTTGAAAATATAAAATCTGATCTAAAAATTGAACGGCGTGATCGAACAGAAGAAAACTCATTTCAGATATTTTAGCCTCTAAATCAATCATTGGAACCGTAACCCCGCTGATCAACAAAATAAATAAAACCAAAACTAAAATGATATATTGTGCACTGGGTAAGTTTTCACTGAAGCCCGCAAAAATAAACAAAGCTGCTGCTAGAGAAATTAAAATCCACGTCAGATTAAATATTTTATTCTGTGCTACCAAAATATCTTGATTTAATTTGATTTTTGCAGAAGCCAAGTCTGCAGCGCCGGACCGAAGAATGATATCGTTAATTAATGTCATATCTTGTATCTGAAAAGTATTTTCAAAATAGTTATCAACTTTACCCTGCAGTAAGCCTTTCAGATTTCGTTTTGACTTAGGTTTCTGAAGCATCTTGATAATGTCATCAGCGTATTTGGGAATACCTTCTTTAATATCATCCAGATCAACAAAAGTATTAATAAAGGCCTGTTTGACCTTACCTTTTACAGTTGTTTTGTTTTTTTCTTTCATTTTTTTATTTACGCCGTCGATTAACTGATTCAGTTGGGCTTCGATCATGGGCTTAATTTGTTTTTCATTGCCTTTTAAATCTAAATCGCTAATTTCGGAATTAATAATTTCAGATAGTTGCTCTTTCCACTGGTTGATGCTGAAAAGACCGTACTTAATGTTATTGATATCACCGTAATCTTGTTTTCTAAGCTGATTGTCTTTTGATAAAGAAATAATTTGCTGCCCTAGAGCGGCAGCAACAACAAGTACAGCAACATAAATAATGATTTTGAAATTTTTCATTATTTAGATATATACAAGTCTTTGTATTTTTGCAATTGAACACGAACCTTTAGGAATCTTAGCTCCAAACTTACTTCTTTGGAGCTAAGATATTGCGAAATTATTCTTTTAAATAAGCATCTCTTGAGTCTTCATGATCACGGTTCGGATCATACTGTTCTGGGTTTTGTTCCGAGTCTTTACTGGGACGTCTTGTTTGATCTTGTCCTGGACGTGATTCAGAACCAGACTCCATTTGGTCAGCATCACCATGTTTATCAGTTTGCATTTTGAAATCAGACTCGGAATCATAACCAGAATCTTTATCTGATTTTGTTCGATCTGGATTTGCACCTTGTCTATAGGTTGAGCTTTTACCCGCTTGTTGCGTTTTGTTTTTGCTTTGAATGCCATTGCTGCTATCAGTATTTTTTTCTGTTTTTGATTCCATAATGTCTCCTTAGTTGGTTGTTATTAATGTAATTGCTTCGCTATCTATAAATAAATATTTAGTTTAATTCACGAACATATCTTGCGATTAACGTGACAAAACCACCTAGTGCAGCTCCCCATGTTAAATCAGTGAAGGTTAGTGCAAGACTCCAATCCTTCAAAGTCGAATAGTTAGTAAAGTCATAAGTTGCATACACAACAAATCCGAAAAGTGCTCCAATTCCAAAAGCTGAAAGCCAAGATGTTTCCGAACCTATTTTAGGTAGAACAAATTCAACAACACCGATTGATAATACTATATAGGCCAAACATGCAGCCCAGATAACGGGTTCAAATTTGTCGCCTGAAATACGTCCAATTGGTCGCATTTGTTCGACGTAGAAACTTTTCATAATTAAACCGATCCAAATAAAATCGATGGCAATAATAGCAATAAAGCAAGTCGCATAAAGCTTTAATTCGGCCAGCATAATTTAATCCCTTCGGTTTTCACAAAAAGATGAAATGCAAAACCTTAGCCGTACAACATTTTGATCTGTAACCTATTAAGACGTGCACAGAGGGAAAATTTATTTTTTACGTTCATAAAGTTATCTTACATGAGGAGAAAATCCTCGTCTTTATTTAGGCGTATATTCAGATGATTTAGCTTTGTTTCCTGTGTGACCTTTTTATGGCCTTTTTATTGCTAACCCTTATTATTGCTAACTTTTATTTAAAGCCCTTAGTAATCAAATTAATTTAATAACAACAAAGGTGAATTTATGAAAAAAATATTAAGTCATTTAAATCTTGTGATAGGTCTGCTCACATTGACTGGATCACTTGCATTAGCAAAGCCAGCACACCCAGATTCTGATATGAAAAAAGTTTTAACAGAAATGACGTCTCAAGGTGGCAAACCCATTGAAAGTTTATCTGCAGCAGACGCACGAATTCAGCCAACTCCTGCTGACGCTGTAAAGTCAATAATGTCAAATCAAAGTAAAGTTGATAAAAGTAAATTATCTGAAGTGCTTGAAATTGAAATTCAGGGAGCAGATGGAAAAATACCAGCCCGTCTATATATACCTTTTGGAAAACAACCTATGCCTGTAGTTGTTTATTACCACGGTGGTGGTTTTGTTATTGCGACTAACGAAGTTTACGATGCCACTCCCAGATCTTTAGCTGAGTTAACGAATGCTATTTTTATTTCCGTAGAATATCGCAAAGCTCCTGAACACAAGTTTCCGACTGCACATAATGACGCCTACGCGGCTTATAAATGGGTTATTGCAAATGCATCAACATTTGGAGGAGATCCTAGTCGCGTAGCCGTCGCTGGTGAAAGTGCTGGCGGTAATTTAGCCTTAAATGTGGCGATTATGGCTCGTGATGAGGGCATTCAAATGCCTACTCATGAGTTATTGGTCTACCCTGTCGCTGGGACGGACATGAATACTAAATCTTATCAAAAAAATAGTGAAGCAAAACCGCTTAATAAGCCCATGATGGAATGGTTTATTAAACAGTATACGACAACTGCAGAAGATAAAAAAGATTCTCGTTTAAATTTATTATCAGCTAATTTAAAAGGCTTAAACCCTGCCACTGTTATCACGGCAGAAATTGATCCCTTACAAACCGAAGGCAAAGCTTTAGCCGATAAATTAAAAGAAGCTGGCGTACAAGTTCAGTATAAAAATTATACGGGCGTAACACATGAGTTTTTCGGTATGGCTCCTGTTGTCAGCAAAGCTAAAAGTGCTCAGAAATTTGCGGCTACTGAACTTAAGAAATCATTTTAAAGCACAAATTCTATTTTATGGAGGTCAATATGCAAAAAGGTAGTAAAGAAAAATATTCAGCTAAACAAGAACGTCAAGCTGGACACATTGAAGACAATGAGAAGAAGGGTGGCCATTCAACTAAGACGGCCCAGCAAATAGCATGGGCAACGGTGAGCAAACAAAGTAGTATTGCCCCAAAAAAACCAGTACATAGAAAAACACATAAAATTCAAAACTCACTCACGTAGTTATACAATGTGAAGATTCAGTGACAAAAAAAGTCACTAAAAAACTATTGGTACTGTTTTTGGTCATTATTAAATAAGTGTTAAAAAGTCTCTAAAAGTGTAAAAATAAATGACACGCCAGTAAAAAAAATAATTTCAGCTCGTCTATATTAAATTTAAAAATGTCTACAGAAAAAAAAGAACACTTCATAGAGTTTTTTGTGAACATGTGCTAATAGACAGTTAACAAGTAAGAAATAATATGCACCGATTACGAAAGGAGAACAGTTATGGAAAAAAAATTAGAAAGTGATTCCAAAAACGATACAAATAAAATTATTGGGACTAATCCAAAGTTTTTGAAAGCACTTGAAATTTCAAAAAGAGTTGCGACATGTAATTCAAATATTTTTATTAGCGGAGAAAGCGGCACTGGGAAAGAAGTGTTTGCTAAATACATTCACAATAGCGGAAAATTTTCTAACGGCCCTTTCGTGGCTATCAACTGTTCTGCCATACCAGAGAACTTGCTAGAATCAGAACTTTTTGGCCATGCTAAAGGTTCGTTTACAGGAGCTATTGATAAAAAAGTTGGTCTTTTTGAAGAAGCGCAGGATGGGACTCTTTTCTTAGATGAAATCGGTGATTTGTCTCTTTCATTACAGGCTAAATTGTTGCGTGTTTTACAAGAAAGAAAAATCAAGCGTGTTGGCGAAAATCAACAACGATCAATCAATTGTCGAATTATTTCTGCGACACACAAAGATCTAACATTAGAGGTCAATGAAGGTCGATTCAGAGAAGATTTATTTTTTCGTTTGAATGTTATCCCTATTAATATTCCACCATTGCGCGACCGACCAGAAGATTTAATTCCCTTGGCTGAATTTTTTCTAAAAAAATATGCGTTAAAAAATAATTCCTTTGCCACTTCATTTTCATCGGAAGCAATTAAATTTATTTGTGATAACCTTTGGAGAGGTAATGTTCGTGAACTTGAAAACAGCGTTGAACGTGCCGTGATTTTAAGTCAGCTGCCAGAAATTTCTTTAGATAATTTTATGCCTTCAATAAGTCATTTTATTAATAAATCAGATGCTAGTCATAATTTAGTGTCAATGAATTCGAATGATTTTAGTATTCATGTTGAAAATGAACTACCTAGTCTTGATTATGTCGTTAACAAATACATCGAATACGCTGTAAA
>JANOOI010000053.1:0-3962 GCA_031421235.1 Bdellovibrio sp. | reverse complement strand
GAACTTCTGCATTTAATGCCATTGTGGTCTCCAATTTTAATATGTCATTAAGCTACTCTTATTCAGTCATTTAGTGTAGGCTTTTTCTATGGCCTATAAGGACTTAGTTCTTATTTTTTTAAAGTTAGGGTTAACATCTTTTGGCGGCCCGGCGGCCCATATTTCCATAATGCAAGATGAATTTGTCGAAAAAAGAAAATGGTTAACGAATCAAGAATTTCTAGATCTAGTCGGGGCCTCGCAACTAATCCCGGGTCCTAATTCAACTGAAATAGCTATGCATATTGGATATAAAAAAGCAGGTTATTTAGGCCTTTGCATCGCGGGACTTAGTTTTATTTTACCTGCGTTTTTTGTAGTCTGGACATTAGCTATAATTTATCAACGCTATGGCCAAGTCGATCACTTAAAAATGATTTTCAAAGCCATCGTACCCGTGATTTGTGCGGTTATCCTGATTGCCAGTTTGAAATTATCACAGACAACACTAAAAAAGTTCAGAGATTATATTTTATTATTAACAGCAATTGGGATATTGATTTGGACTAAAAATGAAGTGCTCACTTTATTTGTGACTGGTCTGCTAAGCTTACTGGTTTATTGCAACATTCGTTTAAAAAACATTATGCTAAGTGCACCAATTTTTTTGATACCAGATCTTGATAAGATCTTTTTTGATTTTTTAAAAATTGGTTCTATTTTATTTGGTAGCGGTTACGTTTTGATTTCATTTTTACAAAACGATCTTGTTTATAAATATCAATGGATCTCAGAAAAACAATTGATCGATGCTATTGCCATAGAGCAAATGACCCCGGGGCCGTTGTTTACGACAGCGACTTTTATTGGTTACATCATGTCAGGATCTTATGGAGCTGTCGCGGCCACGATGGGAATATTTTTACCAGCTTTTATTTTTGTAGCATTAACTGCAAAACATATTCAGAAAATCAGACAATGGAATTGGTTTGGTGCTTTTTTAGATGGTTTAAATATTGCTTCATTTTGTTTGATTGCCTTCACGGCAGTGAATTTAATCAGAACACATTTTGATTCACGTCTAAGTGTTATAACATTTGTTGTCAGTTTTTTTCTAATGTGGTCTTATCATATCAATTCAGCATTGTTGATTTTAGCCGCCGGTTTATTAGGTCTATTTATTTACGTGTATAAATAAGCCCAATAAATCAAACCTAATTGTGCAAAAAAACGAAGTGCATGACCCCAATTAGGTATTGGCTTTTTTGTAAATGGCAAAATCACTTTAGCTTTGTACATATGATAGTTAGCTGGGTAAATCGCAATCAAAAGTGCGACTATTCCCCAAGCGGAAATTGACTGTGTTGTAGGAAAAAACAATCCAATACCTAGAAGAATCTCTGCTAAACCAGAAAGATAGATCAGTTCTAGGTGATACGGCAGATAGGGCGGCATAAGTTTTAGGTAAACTTTCGGATTAACGAAATGATAAAGACCAGCGATAATATATAATACAGCCATAACGTAAAGCATGTTTATCCTTTGGTTAATCAGCAGACTGTGATTAGCTTAAATTGAACTTGTCTGATGAGCTAGAATAAAATAGAAATTAGCCTGAGGGATAAAAAGCTATGGCGAAAATCGATGATCTGATCCAAAAAATACCAAGACCAGTTTTTGTCGTCGTCGTTTTAGTTATTGCATTAGCTGTTATCGTTTCGCAGAACCCTCTGAGTGATGGTTGCAATGTTGAAATTGCTAATTTCGAAAAAAATGTCAGCGGAATTTTAGTTGGTTACAGAACGGCTTCTAAAAAAATTCAATATGCACAAATTGAAGGATTTAAAGACATCTGCAGGGAAGGCAACAGCCAAGGGTCCTGCGAAGATTATTTTAAAGGTGTCAGAAAAGTTGCTGATGCCATGAGAAACACTTCTGAAAAATGTTATCCCTTGTTGTCACAACAATATGTGAAACTGATTTCGACTTTACAACAAGGGATAAAAATTATGGCTCTGACAGCTTGGGGAATTAGGCCACCTGAGAATTTGGCACAACGACTAGGTTGGCTGACCGAAAGTGATATTTATGGTTTTTGCAGGTCTAAAGATTTATTGATTAAAACGTTAGGGCCAGAGGCCTTCAAAGCCTACAGAATGTCGATTTATCAAGAGTTTCCTGATGCTTGGCCAGATAGTATTTCGATCGAAAAACGCTCTGAAGCGAGTCGCCCCAAAGCGCTTAGACATGCAGGTAATCCGAAAGGTTCTTTGGATGAAAAAGAAATTTATGAAAAAAGTATTTTCTCTTTAAGATGTGATCTTTATCAGTAATCTTTTTCAGTCTAATGTTTTAGTTAAAATTTAAATAAATCCCAATTGAATAAAATCCCAATTTTGCGTTTCGTCTTTAATTTTTCCGATAAAAAAGAAATCAGGATCATCTTTGTGAGTTATCAAATACTTTTGAGCAGATTCTTTCTTTAATGTCCAATCCGTCGGGCATAATCCAAATTGTTGAAGGTTCTGATTTAAAAAATCGATGTCTTTTGTTTTACTTGTACGGTTTTCTGAGTTTTGCATAAAGCCCCCTAAGCTTGTGTAATAGGGTTATGCAAATGGAGTGATCAAGCGGGACAGCGCTAAACAAGATGTAATCGATCTAACACTGAGTGAGGTCTTAAAAATGAGACTTATTCTAAAAACTGAGAATTGATTCGGACAAATAAAAACGGCTCATTTTCATGAGCCGTATAGGGATTAACAACAACACGTTGTATACTCTAAATTTAAATACCTAATCGACTAGTAGTCAAAAGGAACTGGACTAATTAATTCAGGTCTAGTGCTTGTATCATATGCGTCAGTACCATTTGGTAGTAAGCCAAGACTTCGAGCTTTTTTAACAGCAGAAGCGACTTTCTTTTGTTGAGACAAGCTCAATTTAGAAATACGAGCAGGTGTAATTTTGCCTGCGTCTGCAATAAAACGACTTAATGATGCTGGATCTTTGTAATCAAATACATGATCACCAGCGTATTCTGTGCGATACTTGCTGCGAGTTGATTTGCGATTGTTTTCACGATTGTTTTCACGATTGTTGTCTTTTTCCATTTAAAACCTCTTGCCAACTAAGGAATATCTGAATATACCAGAAAGCTCGGTTTTGGAAGCTTTTTTTTATTATTAAGCTTTTTGCTGAAAACACGAGAAAATAAGAAGAAAGTCCAAAAGGAGTCCATAAAATGAGCCGTTGTGAATTATCGGGTAAAGCACCTGTAGTTAAAAATTTAGTCAGTCACTCAAATATCAAGACAAAGTCGATTGCTCAGCCAAATGTGCAAAGAAAACGCATATTTAGCAAAACATTAAATGAAATGGTTCGTCTTTATATGGCGACAAGCACCATCAGAGACATGGAACACACTGGCGGTTTTGATAAATATATTTTGAATCAAACAGACGATGTTTTATCGAGAAGAGCTTTAGACGTGAAAGCTCGCATTCGTCGTAAGATGAGCAAAAAAACGACTAAAGAAACTAAAACGGCTAAAAAAGCGTAATTAAGGATTTATATGTTGAAATTAAAAATCAAAAAAGGCGACAAAGTACAAGTAATTGCTGGATCTGATAAAGGCAAAAAAGGCGCAGTCATTGAAATCAACCCGACAGCTTTAAAAATTAAAGTTGAAGGTGTTAAAGTTCAAACTCACTACGATAAAAAAGATGGTCTTCTTAAAAAAGAAGGTTTCATTGATTATTCAAATGTGAAATTAGTCGAAGCTGCTGCTAAAGCGACTAAAGAGAAAAAAACAGCTAAGAAATCAGCTGCGAAATCTAAATAGTCCAAAGTTTTAAAAAATTCCGTACGTCTGGGAACTTCCTTCCCAGACAATATCCCAATTTTTCGATCCAGACCCAATCTTTATACGACAAAGAAAGTTTATAACCACATAATAAAGTTATGAAATGGTTATTTTACTT
>JANOOI010000052.1:0-2456 GCA_031421235.1 Bdellovibrio sp. | reverse complement strand
TATCAATTGCTTTTTTAGCATCGATTAAAGAAATATTTTGAGGAGTTGTCACAATCACAGCCGCGTGCACAGGTACTTTTTGTGCAATTGATAATTGAATATCACCAGTGCCCGGTGGTAGATCAATTACTAAATAATCTAGTTCACCCCATTGAACATCGCGAAAAAATTGATCCATCGCTTTAAAAAGCATAGGTCCTCGCCAAACAACAGCTGCGGATTCTTCAATTAAAAAACCTATGCTCATAATTTTCAAACCATAACGTTCGATCGGTAAAATTTGTTGTTTGTCGTTGATTTGTGGTTTTTGGTTTATCGCTCCCATCATGCGCGGAATTGATGGTCCGTAAATATCTGCATCCAGTAATCCCACTTTTCCATACTGGCGTAGGGCTAAAGCTAAATTTGTTGATACTGTACTTTTGCCGACGCCACCCTTACCGGAAGCCACAACAATGATTTTTTTAACACCTGGGATTGCACTTTGTTGATCAAATGGATTATTTTGAGACATAATTTTTAATACTCCTCTTTACAAGTTCGACAGTTAAATTGATAATAGTAAAGACATGAATAGCCAAATACTTTTGTACGTAAATTTAGGTTTGGGCCTCCTGCTGGTGGTTTATTTTGTATACCCACGTCAAAAAATACGCCCTACCAAGCTGAATTTGAAAGCAAACACGAATTTAGTTGATTTAAAACTTGAAATTGAAACCAGAAATTACGTGATGAAGCAGATGGCTCAGACAGAACAAAAAACTTGGCTTGAGCCTGAAAGTGCGCCAGCCGTCAGACAAACTAGGCAACTCAGTATTCAGTTTATGTATAATGGGCACGATTGGGAGGCGCATGATGTTTTGGGTTTACCACAAGGGGCATCTTTACCAATGGCCACAGAGGCCTATCAAAAACTGCTTCAAAGTATGGATTCTAATTCATTCCCGTTTTATGAAGCAGCTTACAATGCGATTTTACATAAAAATAAAAAACATTATTTATAAAACTTTTAGTATCAAAAAGTTGTTTATAAAACAACTTGAGTTAAAATGATGTGAGTTGATTCAATTAAAGGTCGCTCTTCTAAGTTGAGGATGCTTTTCTTTTCGTTATAGTCTGTTTTTTCGTGTTCAAGAACACCCGATTTAAAACCGATTGAAACCATAACTATAAAAAGTAAATCATCTTCTTTTTTTAAATCTTCAGTTTGGGCTGTTGTTGATACTGAAGTGCTGGGTGAAACGGCTGCAGTCATTGAAGTGATTAGTAAATTTGTTTTAGAAAAAACAATTCCACTCAAACTATTGCTTTCACTATCAGTTACATTTTGACTTAATTGATTCGTTTTTAATGAAGCCAGAGTGTAATAGGACTTACCGCGGATATCTTCGTCTTTAACTTCTGATTTACTTATGACTTTGATTAATACAATTTTATTTTCTTCGATTTTAAAAGTCAACTGACCACGTTCTTTCGATTGTGCTAATTCAGCTTTCAAGTTTTCATCTGTGACTTTACTCATGGCTTTATCTAATAAAATTGAATTATTCATCTGCGCATCAGGTTGAAATCGACCGTCAGAATTAACGTCAGCCGTTTTTGTGATATCAATTAAATCGTTTGATATTTTTGCATTGATTTTTGCAGGTCTCTCAGCAGCTTTCTGACAGCCTTGAGTACTAATAAATAAAAAACTCAATGCAGCTATCGTTACTAAAGTTAACTTCTGTGCTTTCGTGTTCATAAGAGCTCCTTGTAAAAAATAAAAACTAAAACAAATAAAACTAAAAATAACTCAAAAAATAAATACTTAATGTAAAAAACATTAGCTTTAACTAAATACTTAAATCAATCGACACACCAACAATAGATGAATTTTTATCGTAGGCTTTTAGATTATTTTCGTAATTTGTACCTTTCAGTAGTGGGCCCGTATTGTAATGGTAAACAGAATAACTTAAAATTTCTGTGTGTTTGAAACCGATGTATTCAACATGCAAAAAACCATTTCTAACAACATCATCGTATGAATAGTTGCTGGCTAATTGCAGTTTTAAGCCAATAGATACGGGATCAAAATCATATGATGTCGCCACAGTCTGAATAATTTTGTATTTAACAGCTGGGTCACCATTTTCACGTGTTGTGAATTCATTCGCAAAATGACCGTAAGACACAGAATAAGATAAAGCATATTTTTCGATATCCAGATATTTTGTATCAAGCGATAAACGTAGGCCAGCATTGGCGACATAAATAATTCCGCGGTTTTCACGGGATTCTTTTGAAAATGGAAGCTCCACAGATAAACTAGGTGCTAATTTTAATGAGGGAAATAAATTCCAACCAGTGTAACCCGCAGAAATTAAACCATCTGCAAATTCACTTTGCTCTGGTTCAACTGTATTGTAAGCATAAATAACTTTAGCAGATAGACTGTAATCACCAATTTTTAT
>JANOOI010000051.1:0-3465 GCA_031421235.1 Bdellovibrio sp. | reverse complement strand
TGCTCCTGAATGAAGTTCTGATTCTTCTTCCATGACTTCTCGGGTCATCCTTTTATATTCGCGATCTGATGGTGGCGCATGATTCGTGACCTCTGAATATCTAGTCAAGGGCTCTTGATCAGTTTCTTCTTTAGTCACTTCAGCAGGCGTTTTCGGATTCAACCAATCCATGAACGTGGCACAACCAGAACCTAAAATGATAAAAGACAATAATATAAATTTCATAATCAAACCTCGGTTATTCAATTTCTACCAAACCACGATCAATAATTTTTGCAGCAAACATTTTTTGAGAATCTAAGTTTTTAACACGAATCACATCACCAATTGCGCCAGCCTCTTCAGCCTGTGCCGAAATCGTTATTTGTAATGATTGTTGACCAAATAACGCTTTAACTATTTGTCCTCGTCTCATGACTTGTTCTTTTTTAAGATCGCGGTCCGACAAAAGTTGTCCGGCATTTAAAAAACGATTAGCCTGCAAACCAACGATTTGATTTGCATCAGTAAGAATATCACTGCGGGTAATTAATCTTTTTTCAAGCGTCAACATTGAAGCTGAAATAACATCACCAACTTTAAGAGATCGATTCAATGTGGGCGCCATAGCATATTTTTTGACTTCAACAACAACCCAGCCTTTTTTATCTGAATGGCTCGTTGAAAAAACGGGAACCATGACACTCGTTTTATTGAAATCAATGTTCAAGTCTAAGTCCCAATCTGCTGTCATAGCCTGCGGCACTGAATTAATTAACAGCGTGTATTCACAAGTGAAACATTTCATCATCAAATGATTTTTTATTTTTCGTTCAACTTCCATGCGTGACATATTTGATTGTGAACGCAAAAGTTTAATTTCAGTTGGCAATCTGTACTGAGAATCAATATTTCTTAAATTTTTAATCAGTTCAGTTTTTGAAATATATTTTGTGTTTTGATCACCCAGTTGAATGTTTTTTAGTTCCTGCATTGTTTCTTCAGATAAATGACGACTTTCAACTAAATCGTAGGCCGTAATTTTGTTTCTAGGTGAAACTTCAATTGCTGATGACAATATGATTTCAGGCTTATACTGCGATTGTGCTTGATCTTGGGCAGCGCCGGCTGTCGTCATCATTAAAGTCATAAAAAATAAAAAAGTTTTAGAGAAAATTTTCATATTATTTCACATTGACCGCTGTTTGAAGCATTTGATCTGAAGTTTGAATCACTTTAGAATTTGTTTCATAAGCCCGCTGCGCACTAATCATGTTGATCATTTCATCAACGATATTCACGTTGCTTGTTTCTAGTTGACCTTGTGAAATATAACCTGTTCCTAGTGTGCCAGGGCGTGCAGCAGTGGCTTGTCCGCTTGCAGGTGACGGAACATATAAATTTTTACCTACACTTTTTAAGCCCGCTGGATTGATAAAATTCGCAATTTCTAGCTGACCTAATACTTCTGGAGCTGCATCTTTATTATGAATACATTTGATTTCACCGTTCGGAAGAATTTCGATGATCATTGCTGTTTCTGGAATTGTGATTTCAGGAATTAAAATATTTCCATTTTTATCTGCTAATTTTCCACCTGGATCTTTTTTAAATGCTCCATCACGGGTATAAGATATTTCACCGTCTTGAGTACGGACTTGAAAAAAACCAGCGCCTTCGATTTGCATATCGAGTGGGTTGTTAGTGATTTGGGCTTGACCGTCCGTAAAATCTTTTTGTGTTGCTGCTGTTCTGACACCCAAGCCAGTTTGAACTCCGGTTGGACTAACTGATTGCAACCCTGACGCTTGTCCTGGATCTTTTAAATTGCTGTAAACAAGATCTTCAAATTCAGCCCTAGATTTTTTAAATCCCACTGTGTTCACATTGGCAATATTATTGGCGACCACATCCATATTACTTTGTTGTGCGACCATTCCAGTTGCGGCTGTATTTAAACTTTTAAACATATAAACCCCTTATAAAATTATTAAAATAAAAAATTAAAATTACCCTTTTGTGTTACCAACTTGATTAATCAGCTTATCTGCCATGTTGTCATAGGCCGACATTGCTTTTTGTGTCCCTTCAAACACACGCTGAGTCATAATCATGTCTGTCATTTCTTGAATAATATTCACATTACTTGTTTCAATGAAACCTTGTTTTAAACTAGGATTTTTAAGTGTGACTACTTCAGGATTTAAATTTTCTTTAAAGCCGAAGTAGTTATTACCTGTTTTTTGTAATGATTCCGGATTCAAAACGTTTACTAAAGATAATTTACCAATTTTTTTATCGCCTTCCATGACTTCTCCGGCTTCAGAAATAGTCATAGTCGACTGACCCGTAAATTTAACAACACGATTTTCAGAATCTTCTGCTAATGTTCCATCTTCGGACTCGCCAGCTTCAAGTAAAACTGGAAAGCCATCTTTAGTAACTAGTTGGCCATTTGCATCAACTGTGAAATTTCCTGCCCGTGTTAATTTAATTCCTGCCGGAGTTGAAACTTCAAAAAAACCTGAGCCATCGATAGCTACATCCAATTTGCCACCGGTCGATTTAAGGCTGCCTTGTTCAAAATTAGTGAATGTTCCTGCTGCATCCACAAAACTTTTATCGCCACCATTCATCTGATAAAAACTATCAATCGATGCTGGAACTTTTGGTACTTGAATGACACCTTGTTCTTTTTCCATAGCTGTTAAGTACTCTTGAAAAGTTTGAGTATCTTTTTTAAAGCCTGTCGTATTCACATTCGCGATATTATTTGCGATTGTGTCCAACTTTAAAGACTGGGCTAAAGCCCCGCTTAGTGCTGTGTAGACTCCTTTTAAACTCAAGAGAACCCCCTGTACTGGGTAATGGCCAGTATCAAGTAGATGTAAAAAGCAAGGACGAGGCCAAATGTTTTGTCGTTTAAACTATTCGACCAAAGTCTTATTTGCTGACCTAAGACCCTATGGAATTCGTATACAGATTTTTTTTAAAACCAGACTAGAAGTTAGTCTAGGAAAAATCGTCATCATTTTGTCATTAATAAAAACTCGACTGTCAAAAATGCGCTCTCGACCTTTTAGACGTTTGTTGAAATAATAAGAAGGATGTACCAAATGTTTTTTCCAACTTTTCTATTGCTAGTCACTTTTAATTTTACTGCACTTGCTGTGCCTATACAAAAAGTTGATCAAAAAAGTAAAATAAATTTTGTTTCAAAAAATAAAAACATCCAGATGACTTTGAAAGAAAAGTTAAAACTGCTTGATCAAAAACAAACTGGTCAAACAGATCATTTTATATTTGATTTGCCAGTGACCTATAATCATAAAGTCAGCTATTGGATTTCATACTTCCAAGTTAAAGGGAAAAGATTTTTTCGTGACTGGTTAGAAAAATCTTCTCAATACATGCCGTATATCCAAGCTGAACTCAAAAAAGCGGGTTTACCTGGTGATTTAGGTTACATGGTGATGATTGAAAGTG
>JANOOI010000050.1:0-2008 GCA_031421235.1 Bdellovibrio sp. | reverse complement strand
GGTACTTCATCAAAACTTGCAAAGTGGCATTTATAGTCCCGTCGCCTCCACAAATCATGAATGCATCAGTTTTATTTTTTAACTCTGAATGAATAAACGAATCCATTTCTTGAAACGAAGAAGATTGGAAGATCTGTACATCACAACGAAAAAGAGACTCTTCAATTTTCTGAATCAGAGAATCGACTTTAATTGAGCCTGCTTTGCGGTTGATGATGACAGAAACTCTCATGTATCCTTTCAAGAAAGTATTTTAATTGTTCCGGCTTTTCCGTCGATACGAACTCTCATCCCTGTTTTAAGAACTTTAGTTAAACCAGGAATTGAAACAACTGCGGGAATTCCCATTTCACGAGCCACAATTGCTGAATGTGAAAGTAAACTTCCGCGTTCAACTAACAACCCGCTAATGCATGGGTAAAGTGGTACCCAGCCAGGATCTGTTCTATCAGCAACCAAGATCTCGCCATTTAAGTCTAAGTTATCTTGTGGCGAAGAAATATGTTTAACGATGCCTTCAACAATTCCTGGACAACATGGCAGTCCTTTAAGATCAAAGTCTTGGCCGTCATAGCTGGGAACTTCAATATCTTTGATGAATTTATTTTTCCAGTAAACTGAACCCCGTGTCATTATTCTTGGATCGGTTTCAACGGAAAATGTATCATAAGATTTTTTGCGAATATCAATCAATGCAACCAAATCAAATGAAGGTAAAGTTGCGCTGTAAACACCCATGACTTCTTCAATGGTGAGCCAAAAAATATCTCGCGAATGAGTGATAGCACCAATTGTTTGTAAATCTTCACCGATAGTTTGAAAAATTGTACGGGCCACTCCGTAAACACGGGTTCTGGCAAAGCGGGTGTTTTCTCGGTTTTTAACAGCTTTTCTGGCATGTTTTAAAATCCAAAAATAAAATATTTTCTTAAAACCTGTCAAATGTAGGCCGACTTTTTTTTCTGCAGCTATTCGAATTTGTTGTTCGTGCTGATTATTCGGTTCAGGAACATCACCAGAGCGTAAATAATTTTTAATACAAACAAATAAATAAGTCGGATCAGTCATTAAATCAATTTCTTCTAATTTCATTTCATTCATGCAGCGAAATCCGTAACGATCAATATAAGATAAAATACTTTTATAAAATTCTTCGTGTGAACTTTGATTTAAAGCTTCCATCAAGTCAAAGGCCTCGATATTTAAAAATAAATTTTTCAAAGATTCATTTTTAGAAACAGTGTAAGCTAACTTCTGCAAAGCTTTCATCGGTTCAGCGCTTTCTAAGCCACCTTCACCAGACAATAAATCATTTTGCACAGTTGAATCTAAATTACTTAGCCATTTAAGAGTCAGCTTTCGTAAAATTCCGAAATGCACCATACATAGAAAATCGTTAATAATTGGGGCTTTCCAGCGCCCTAACATGTTGGTTTCTAATTCACTGTAAATTTGAATAAGTTGGTCGCCGCGCATACGACGTAATGGCAAAGACCTAAAACGGATATAATCTTTATTAAAAGTTTCTAAAAAAGATTCAACCATCGATTGAATTGTAAAATGATATTTCAAAAAACTAAATCCAGTGATCATTTTTCGCAATCGACCAGATAAAGTATCCCAAGACGGATGGGGCTTAATTCGATTAGCGATTTCATCTGTCAAACTTTCGCTAACACCCATCATGGTTTCCATGAATTCGCGATTTTGTTTAAAACCCGGTAGTACACCAACTAATTTATACCAATTAAATAAATTGTAATACACGCGTCCATTGATTGCACCTAGCATGTAACTCATGTACGAATCCATTTCTTTAATAATTTGGCTGTGTACATTTAAAACTTCACAAAATTGAACGTAAACATTTTTATAATTCCGTAAAGCAAATGAAAAGCTCAGTGGTGACGTTAACCCTCCGTAAGATTCAATAATATTTGAATTATCCCATAAATTTGGATAACCCGTTAGATCTTGATCTAAATTTGTCACAGGTCTTGTTTGTAAT
>JANOOI010000049.1:0-11733 GCA_031421235.1 Bdellovibrio sp. | reverse complement strand
CAAGTGGCGAATCAAATTTTCATCTCCGCGAAAATCAGGAGTTAATATTTCAACAATCAACTTGGGATCTAATTTCTTAATAGTTTTTACGGTTCTAGCAAAATGATCAGAACCTTGATCGGGCATATCATCGCGATCAACGGACGTTATGACCACATATTTTAATTTCATTTGTGAAATTGAATAAGCGACTTTTTCAGGTTCGAAAGGATCAACAGGTGGTAGGCCTAATTTTGCATTTCCTGTTTTTACATTACAAAAACGACAGCCACGTGTGCAGATTTCACCCATCAACATAAATGTTGCAGTTCCGCCAGACCAGCATTCGCCCATGTTCGGACATTTGGCTTCTTGGCAAACAGTGGCTAGTTTTAATTCGCCAAGCATTTCTTTAATGCGCACATAGTTTTCTCCGGATGGAGCTTTCACTTTTAACCAATCGGGTTTTCGAACAGCAGGTTTTGTAGAATTTTGATTGGCTTCCATATGCCGCCTTTTTAAGCAATACAATTAGGTTATCTTGTCATAATTTCAACAAGGTAGTTCTAGCTCTAATGTGAAATTCAGGCAAGACTTTACAATTAAATTGTGAGAAAAGAAATTTCGAGGTTTTCAAATGACATTAACTCATGAACCATTGCGCGTATTAGTTTCAGAAGTGCTTTTAAAATGCATTAAAAAGCACCTTGCTGATGCAGACGTGGATTCAGAAACTATCACGCTGACTGATATTTATAAATCCTTGGTTGATCCGCCGAACGTGGCATTGGGGCATTTGGCTTTTGGTTGTTTTATTACTGCCAAACATCTTAAAAAAGCCCCCGTACAGTTAGCCCAAATTTTGGCCGCAGATATTCAAAAAGAAATTTCAGAAAACAAAAAATTAGCAACTGAAGTGGGTTCAGCAGAGGCCGCTGGGCCTTATCTAAATATTAAATTCAGTTCTGAAACTTTATTTAAATCGGTAATAGCACCTGTTATTTCTGGTGAAACTTTCAAAACTAAATTAGCGACTGACACACCGAAAATGATGATCGAATATTCACAGCCGAATACTCATAAAGAACTGCATGTGGGTCACATGCGAAACATGTGCCTGGGTGATGCGATAGTGAAACTTCTTCGTTATGCCAATTATGATATTTTGTCTGCGACTTTTCCAGGTGATGTGGGCACACACGTTGCAAAATGTTTATGGTACATGAAATTTCACAATACTGAAAAAGCACCTGCGACCAATAAAGGTGAATGGCTAGGCGCCATGTATTCTAAAGGAAATTTAAAATTAGAAGACGAAGAGGTTACGCCACAAGGCGAGATCAATAAAAAAACTTTAACTGAAATTTTAAAACAATTAGAATCAAAATCTGGCGAATATTTTGACCTATGGCAGGAAACACGTCAGTGGTCGATTGATTTGATGAAAGATATTTATAAATGGGCGGGGATTGAATTTGACCAATGGTATTTCGAATCGGATGTGGATTCAGCATCAGTAAAAACGATAAAGAAATACTTTGCCGAAGGTAAACTGCAAGAATCACAAGGCGCAATTGGTTTAGATTTTGAAACTGATAAGCTGGGTTTTTGTTTGTTATTAAAAACTGATGGCACTGGCCTTTATGCCACAAAAGATATTGAGCTTGCGCGAAGAAAATTTGAAGATTATAAAATTGAAAAATCAATTTACGTTGTCGATCAAAGACAAGCTTTGCATTTTAAACAAGTCTTTAAAGCTTTAGAGCATTTAGGTTTTGAACAAGCAAAAGATTGCTTTCATTTACAATATAATTACGTTGAGCTTCCAGATGGTGCGATGAGTTCACGAAAAGGCAATATCGTACCGCTAACAAAACTAGTCAGTACGATGGAAAATCATATTCGTGAAACATATTTAAAGCGATATGAAAATGAATGGACGCCAGAAGAAATAAAACTTGTCAGTGAACAAGTCGCCAAAGGTGCTGTTAAATACGGAATGCTTAAGCAAGACACGAATAAAAAAATTGTTTTTGAGATGAACGAATGGACAAAATTAGACGGGGAATCCGGCCCGTTTATTCAGTATTCCTACGCAAGAATTAATTCTTTAGTTAAAAAATTAAATTATAACGTCGATGACAAAACTGATGGCAAATTACTAAGCCATGCATCCGAATTGCAATTGATGCAGCATTTGATGAATTTTAATACTGTTGTATTGTATTCAGCTGAAAATTATAAGCCTGCATCAGTTTGCACTTATCTGTACGATACGGCCAAAAAATTTAATAATTTTTATCACGATTGTCCTATCGGTACGGCAGAAACAACTGAACTAAAGGCAGCGCGATTAGCATTGGCTTATGCCACAGGTTGTGTGATCAAGCAGGGCTTGGCTTTGCTGGGTATTCCTGTTCCTGAAAGAATGTAATCGACAATAGCAAAACACCACAAATTATAAATCAAAATCGATATTTTCTAAATAATCAAGGCAGCGAATTATTTTAATTCCTGATGGGGTCGAAAACTCGCGTTTCAGATTTTTAACTAATTGGATCTTCTTAATATTCTGCAGGGCCTTGTCTTGACGGTTAAAACTTTTTGAAACTGAGGAATCGCTTAGTTTAACTTCTATTAATAATTTAGGAATGTTTTTTTCAAGAACAACAAAATCTATTTCTTTTTGGTCAGTAAATTTAATAAATTGTAAATCATAACTTTTACCAAAGACATCGTTTTGAAAATCTATATATTTTTTTAATGATAAAGCGACTAGATTTTCTAATTGAGCAGCTTCTTTTTGTTCGACTGAAGAACCACGTACCCGACAGATGTCATAAAAATAATACTTGCCTGTTTTTGTAAGACTGCGCTTTAACTTGTGATGGTATGGGTTTAGGCGGAACAAAACATACAAATTTTCTAAGTGTCTGAGCCAATTTTTTATTGTTTTTTCGTCCTTTTGTAAATCCTCAGCTAGAGATTTATAACTAGTTGTCGACGAGATCTGGGTAGAGACTAATTCAACCATCATCTCTAAAGTGTCTATATCTTTTACGACTTCAAAATTAAGCAGATCCTGTCGTAAAATCATATCAAGATGCGATTTTTTCCATTGATTATAAAACTTCTCAGAAGCTTCAAAAAAAGGCTCAGGAAAGCCACTATAGTTTAATAAATTGTAATAGTTTTTTTCGGTGCTTTGAGTTCCTTTAAGTTCATCTAGATCTAATGGATTTAATCGATATGAGAAAAAACGTCCTGCTAGTGAATCACCCATTTTTTTTGAAATATCTAATCTTGAACTTCCTGTAACAATGATTTGCTGATTTTTAAGTTCACCGTTATCGTAAATACCTTTTAGCCAGTTTTTCCAATTCTTTTTTTTGTGAAGTTCATCAAAAACCACAAGTTTTTTCGATCGATCCCACTGGTTTTTTTGGAAGACCTCAAAATTATCTTTAATATCATAATTGTAATAAGCTAGTGATTGATTAAGGCTTTTAGTTAGAGTCGTTTTCCCGACTTGTCGTGGGCCTGTTAGTAATATGATTTTTTTGTCCGCATATTCAAGCAGATGTTTTTTAATGTATCTATCCATGTTGATATTATCGGATAGTATTCCGCTTTTATCAAGATAAAAGCGGAATACATGCTGTTTTTATCACATAAAATCAGCTAGATTCATTCTATTAGAATTGGTAAACTAGTATTTATGAAATTTCAAAAAGAACTGATCGAAGGAACATTAATTTCACGCTATAAACGTTTTTTTGCTGACGTAGAATATACCAACGATAAAAATAAAATTGAAAAAGTCACTATTCATGTTCCGAATACAGGATCAATGAAAGGTGTCATTGATAAAGAGGCATTAACACCACAAAAGTGTTGGTTTTCCTTACATGGCGATGAATCTAAAAAGCTTAAAGGCACGTTAGAATCCATTCAAACAGTTGATGGAACCTGGGTGGGTGTGAACACATCTAATCCAAATAAAATTGTTACTGAAGCCATTCAAAATTCATTTAAAACTGGGAAACCATTTTTAAAACACTGGTCAGAATACACATTTTATAAACCCGAATACAAAATTTCAAAAGAATCGCGACTGGACGGTGTTTTCGTTTTTAAAAAAGACGATTTAGACAATGAAAAAACAAAAAAACATTTTATTGAAATTAAAAATACAACTTACAAGACCATTGTTGGCAAAAAATCCCATGCCCAATTTCCTGACGCGGTTACAGAACGCGGTCAAAAACATATCGTTGAAATGATGTATCTTATGAAGCAAGGCCACAAATGTGAATTTATTTTTACAGTGCAAAGATCAGATGTGGATGTTTTTTCACCTTGTGATGAATTTGATCCTGAATATGGCAGATTACTAAGAGAAGCTATCGGTGAAGGTCTTTTGGTGACTCCGCTTCTTGTTGATGTTTCAAGAAGCGAAGTTGTATTAACAAATAAAATCTTAAAAATAGTTATTTAATCTTAACAGGTTATTTAATCACATTAATATTTTGTTGCGTGATCTTAATTGTTTGATTTGAACCATTTATCTTCATGTTTCGATCAACAACAACTTGAAAACCAAAATTATAACCTTTCTTCATGTAAGTTTTTATATCTTGTGTGCTTAGCAAGTCAGTTATTTGATAAGTTCCTATTCGACTAAGAACTTTATCTTTGATCAGAACAACTCTTTGGCCTTTTTTAAGACTTGCGTGTTGTACACCTAGTGTGAGCGTGTAATTAGACTGCACATGTTCTGATGCTAAAGTTAAGTCGTTAATTGTGATGTTGACTGAATCACTGAGCGTTTCCGAAGATAAAACAATCAAATTTTTATCTTTTAATTTGATGATATCTTCTTCGGTCAGTTCAGTGCGATCAATTTTTTTGACAACATCAAATTGAATCGATTGATTTTCGACAACAATGCCAGTTCTAATGACTTTTATCACAACATTAATTTTCATATTTTTTTGAATTTTATATGTTGATTGGGATTTGTAAAGACCGTCAGCTTTTGTAGGAATTAAACTTTCAATCAGTGATTGATTAGCTTGGTCAATCAAGTCAATTTGAACAGATGTATTTACTTTTGTGTTTAAGATAAGATCTTTTAAAGAAATTTCTAACAACTCAGTATTTTTATTCACATCTACTTTTGTAAATTCAATAGATTGGGCACCTGCGTTTGTTAAATTCAAGTGCGGTTGAAGTGATAAATCAATCACGACATTGCTACCTGTGACTTTGGTGTTATCAATTTTATAATGATGAACTGAATTTAGATTTTCGATGTCTAAACTAACAGGGTTAACTTGTTTTAATTTAACCTGAATAGAATCTTTTTCCTGTTCATTTAAAACTGAATTTTCAGGAAAACGTAGTTCAACATTAAATTGTAACTGTTTATCAAAAACTGTTCTTGTTTCTGTTTTGCAACAACGATCTTCAGTACGGTATTTTGTCACAGTTCGTGTTTTGGTGACTTCATTGTAGCGGGTTTCAGTGCGGTATTTTGTCACTGGTTTTTGATAAGGAACGCTGACATTTTTACATTCTTGTTCAGTGTAGGGAACGCTTTCGTTTCTGCATTCGCGATCGGTGTAGGGCTCACGCTCGGTTCTACATTCACGGTCTGTGTAGGGTTCTCTTTCACAAACTTGTCTATTCTGACATTGTCTTTGTGGTTCACCACTAGAGTCGCAAACTTTGCGTGTTTTGCAAATTCGCTGGCCATGAGCATTGGTACCACATTCTTCGACTTCGCGACATTGGCCGGGTTTTCCGGGGACAAGATAACATTCTTGTTTGTTTTCACATCGTTCACGGTAGCGGGTTACATCCTGACAACGGTATTCATCACGGTAACGTGTGACATCATGACAACGATATTCATTTTGGTAACGGGTTACATTTTCACAGCGGTATTCATTGTGGTAATCTGTTTCGTAGTCAGTGTACGGGACTTCAACGGTGTAAGGAATTTTTTCAGTGTAGGTTTCTTCAACTTGGTAGGGGACTTCAACAGTATAAGGGGCTTGGTAGTCTTCTTTTTTGTAAGTGTTCTTTGAAAGTTGTGTGTTTAAGCTGATGCCTGATTCAGCGGTTCGAACTAGTTTTTGTGATTTCACTTCTATGGGTTCGGAAAATGCGACCATGCTGACAATTGAACTGATTAAGTTGATGATCAGGAATTGTTTTACCCAGAATTGGGTCTTCTTTTTTATTATCGATTGGATCATTTTGTCCCCTTTTTTAATGACTAGTTGGTGTTTTTTTAGTCAATGGGAACAATTTGCAATATGAGTGCCGATTTTTGATATAAAAAAAGGGCTGGAAAAAATCCAACCCTTTTGTTTAAACCTATATGATATGTATTCAATACTTACAGGCTAAAATGACAGATCTATTACTTAGCTTTTGCTAAATGTTGATCAATAATTTCTTTAAATGCTGGGAACGGATAGGCACCACGTAACGAAACTCCGTTAATGATAAAACCTGGTGTTCCGCTCATGTTAAATTTACGAGCTTCTTCCATGTCTGCATCGATTCTTTTTTGAACAGCTGCATCTTTTAAATCGATTTCAAGTTTTTTCATGTCTGCGCCCAATTTTTTAGCTGTTTCTTTGAAAAAAGCTTCGCCTTTATCTTTAAGCATTCCTTGATTTTCAAAAATTGCATCATGAAATTTTTCAGCTTTAGCATGATCTTGCTGAGCTAACGCTTCAAAGTATCTAGCTGCAGGCATTGCAAGTGGATGGAAATCTAATGGTAAATGTTTAAATACAACACGAACTTTATCGCCATATTCTTTCATGACTTCTTTAACAGTTTGATAACCGCGTGAACAATAAGGACATTGAAAATCAGAAAATTCAACGATTGTGATTGGCGCAGATTTGTTACCAAAAATTACGCGACCATCTTCCACAGCAGATTGTAATGGATTTTTAAATTCTTCTTCTCTTTGTTTTTTTTCGTCGTCCTGAGCTCTGTCAGCAGCTACTTTTTGTGCGTTTTGCTGAGCTTTCATAACAACTTCAATAAATTTATCTGGATGCTTTTCAATCGCATTAAAAACGATAGTTGGATCCTTTTCAATAGTTTCTTTTAATTGTTTAGCTGACGGTGTACAAGCTGTGAATAGAAATCCAATAACAGCAAGTAGTGATGATAGTTTAATAGCCTGGTTTACGTTTTTCAAAAGATCCTCCGTGTTGTCTCTAGTTTGTTTGCGAAATTAGTGTGACATGATATACTGGAAACTAAAACTGATTGTGTGGCTAGTCGAGGCCTTAATTACAAACTGCATCCAAGACCATCCAAGACTTATGTCTAGACGCAAATTTCAGCATCGATTGACAGCTTAGCTGATCAGTTCAAAATAAACTATGTAAACACACTTTCACCGGGAGTCCCAGCATGTTCAGATTACTGATCGCAATAACAATGTCGTTCAACTTGTTTTCATGCGGAACATCGAATAAAAATAATGAGAAAGCTCAGATGACTTTTGAAAGTCGCCACACCGATCGTCAATTCAGTAAAATTGAAATTAAGGAAAACTATAAAACTCTTAAAACCTTAGATTTGGATCAACTGAGTGATTTGCTTTATGGAAAAGTAAATGACTACAAAATAAACGAACAAACGCAGCACTTAAAAGAAGGCGTTCTGATTGCTTTTTCAAGACCCAACGAAGATGTTATTTTAGACAAGGTTTTGTCTATTGTAAAAAATCCTTTAGATGATTTAACAGAATGGCAAGACACTTTATTTCAAATCACTCAACAATCTATTGATACAATTCGGCAAGAATCAGAGACAGCAACAGCTCAATTGACTGCGTCAGTCGTCTTAGAAAATATTCTTTCAGAGTTAAAACCTGATTTTACAAAGCAATATCAAACAGGCGGCTTTGAAACAGATCTGATCGGTAAAATTGCAGCAGCTGATCTGAAATTGAGTCAGAATCTTCTGAAAGAGAAAAAATTAAATTTAATGAGATCTAACTCATCACCTTCAGCACTGGCCCAAAAACTGATTGAAAACAAAAATAAGCAGCTAAAAGCCGATAAAAAATCTAAAGAGGATTAAAGTCTAGTTTCCCAAAAACTGTCTCATAATGTCTCAAGTCTTTCAAAAAACTTCCGATAAGTAACCTGTCAGTCACTGATTGTTTTAAGCAGTCAGACCACACGGAGGTTACATGTTTATTCAAGGAGATCTGCAAGCTGTGTTTGATGCACTCTATACAATAGGGGCTATCGATCCAGTTTTACATTCTGATTGGGAAAAAATCAGTTCTGAAATGTTCAATCAACCTCAAGTTGTGAACATGGCCTGCGATTCAATCAACGCGTGTTCAGGCAATCGTCAAAAATTAATTGAGACATTATTAACTATGGATAAAAAAGCATTAGAATTTGTTGCATTGGAGGTCGCTCGTGAATTCAGTGAATTTCAAGACAGAAAAGAATTACACTAGTTCTTACTTAAAATATTTTTTGTTTTCGTTCTTTTACTTCATTCAAGTCACTGTGCACGCACAATGGGCTATTGATTTATCGCGAAGACAAACTGATTTTACGCGGATTGAAAACCAAAGAATGCCGGCTGCAACAAATATGAATGTATCTGTTGATGATGCTAAAAATGATTCTGAAATTTTCAATGCTTTAAAGAAAATTGTTAACCCCATTGAGCCTTCTGTGGAAATCGTGATTATGCAAACTGAAACAGGATTTGTGCCGGCGATGATTCATCTTAAAAAAGATGAGGTCTACAAAATTCACATCGTAAATCTAAATCAAAAAGAAAAAAATGTCAGTTTTATGATGGATGCATTTTCACAGACTCATAATACAGTTTATGGTGTTGTAAAAACTTTTACAATCCAGCCTAAAATTGAAGGTGTCTATTCTTATCAAAGTCCTGAAACCGGAGCTTTAGGTAAAGTTGTGATCGTGCCAACAGGCGTAAATACAACCCGACAAGTAGCCTCAGAAATTTCAAATACAGACGCCAAATAATTAGATCAATAAAATAGGAATTTATGGCCAAAGACGATCAATCAAATTTTAAAGAAGTCATTAGACGGGCATTATACCCCGTCGATGAATTTTTGAATGATCCAAATGTGTCTGAAGTTCTTATTAATGGACCTCATCAAATATTTATTGAAAAAAATGGAAAATTAGAACTGACAGCTGCCCGGTTTCCAGACGAAGATAATTTGCAAGCTGCCATCAATACAATTGCCCAATCAGTGGGTCGAAGAATCAATTTAGACGAACCTCGTTTAGATGCACGCTTACCCATGATTGAAGGCTACGCTGCCAGTGGGGCTCGTATCGCAGCTGTGATTCCGCCAATTTCTAGACAGGGAACTGTGATCAGTATCCGAAAATTCACAGCTAGCAAAATCACACCAGCAGAATATATTAAATTTGGAACAATCACACCAGATGCGTGGATGTTTTTAGATTTATGTATGTTTCTTGGAAAAAATATTATTGTCAGTGGTGGTACGGGTTCTGGCAAAACAACTTTATTAAGTTTAATGTGCTCACGCATTCCACATAATCAGCGTGTATTAGTGATTGAAGATTCATCGGAATTACAAATTGATTATGATCACATCGTGCGCTTCGAAACCCGTATGGCTGACCAAATGGGAAAAGGTGAAGTGACGATAAAGGATCTATTAAAAAGTGCACTTCGTTTAAGACCTGATCGCATTATTGTGGGTGAAGTTAGATCTAGCGAAGCCTTAGAATTAATTAATGCCATGAACACAGGCCACAAGGGCAGTATGGGTACAGTGCATGCGAATTCTCCGATCGATGCCATTATCAGATTAGAAGCATTGGCTGCTGGTGGTGATGCCAAAATCAGTGAAAAAGCTTTAGTGTCGCAAGTGGCTTCTGCGATTGAAATCATCGTGCAAATTTCTAGATATTCTGACGGTAGCCGCAAAATTGGTGCAATATCAGAAGTTTGTGGTGTAGACGAAAAAGGCAAATATATTGTCAGTCCTATTTTTGAAATTCAAAATTTAATTCGAAAACCTGACGGAAAACTTGACGGTTTTATCGAGCCCACAGGAAATATCCCATCCTTTTATCAAGAGATTTTAGACAACAAAATCAACTATCCCACGACAAAATTTCAGAAAATTAAGAAGGCAGCTTAAAAAGATTGCTTAATTAGCACTCTGAATACAGCGTGACGAACACTTTGATGAATTTCGCGCTCTATTAAAACTTGCAATGCTGCGCCACAGAAGCTAGCTTCGTCGCTGTGCATTTCAGCTGCAAGATAACTAACAGTATTTTGAATTATCTCGAATCAGAAAAAATTGATTTGTCTTCGTCTTTTGCTGAACACGAATTAGCGTGGGATAGTTTGCGTGATCCATCGAACTGGATGCACGCCCCTGATATGGAAGCTTTTCTAGAAAGATTAATTTCTGATAAAAATATTTTAATTTTAGCAGGTCACAAAACGCCAAAATTAAAATCATGGGGAGTCCTTGATAGCGTGCTTCGCATGATGCCAAGACCTCAAGAAATTTTCAACCAACCTGAGAAATTTTTTAGTTATTTTGTTTCACCAGAACCACCGTTGGAAAATTTAGTACGCACTGATAAAGGAATTTCTTTTGATATTCCTTTGCCAGCAGAACAGTACCCATTAGTGAACACGTATTTGAAAGCAGCGTTTGAGGCTTTGCCAATTTATGTTGGGCTTACAGCAGGGCACTGCCGTTGGAATCATGTGCGCTTTGAATTGGATTGGCCAGAACCACAAACCAGCATTTTTACAGAACAAGAACCGCATTCAATTTCTCCGCAGTTAATGCAAGATGTGATCAGACAATTGCAACAAAGTAGTCAGGGCCTTGAAGAAAAAAACCGTGAACTACAACGTCGCAATGAAGAATTGCAGCGAATGACGGAATCTTTGCCAAAAGATTCAATGTTTCACGCTGATAACCAAATGCTGCTATCACCTAAAGACTTTGTGCAATTTGAATTTGTAAAAAAGCCAGCTCACCAAGTTATGCAAAACTTAGCAAGGCTTCATGATTACATGGTGCGTGCGCACCAATTGGTGACGCTACTGACGGCTGGCCAGAAACCAACACCCGGCATGAAAGAAGCTTTTCGTCGTGTGGACTGGGATATCGTGAAAAACCAATACCCACAAATTATTTTTGATAGCATTGATACATTAAAAAAAATGAATAAACCTGATTCCACTAAGGAATCGTAGCTAGAAACTGAGCTAGTAAACTAGCATAAACCGTAAGGGGAATAAATTATGTCAGAAATCGTAGGCGTTGTTGCTAGAGAAATTTTAGACAGTCGTGGTAATCCCACAATTGAAGTTGAAATTAAAACTGCTGACGGAAATATGGGTCGGGCTGCTGTTCCATCGGGGGCTAGCACTGGTGCTCACGAGGCTTACGAATTACGTGATAATGATAAAAAAAGATTTTTCGGTAAAGGTGTTTATAAAGCGATCGAAAATGTCCGTGAAAAAATTGCTCCAGAAATTATGGGTATTAATGTATTAGAACAAGTTTATATCGATAAATTATTACGTGATATCGACGGGACTGAAAATAAATCAAAATTAGGCGCTAATGCCATTTTAGGTGTTTCGTTAGCTACAGCCCATGCAGCCGCTAAAGATGTGAATTTACCACTTTACAGATACGTTGGC
>JANOOI010000048.1:0-3628 GCA_031421235.1 Bdellovibrio sp. | reverse complement strand
AATTAAAGACTTTATTAAACGACATGAATGGCTTGGCAATATGCCGACAAGACCAACTCATCGTTTTATTGCAACTTATAAAGGGTTACTTGCAGGTGCAATAGTGATGTCGACACCGAATTCATTTTCAAATTTACTGGGACTACAAAACCGTGATCTTGAAAAATTAATTTCAAGAGGTGCATGTATTTCATGGTCACCAAAGAATTTAGCCTCAGCTATGATTATGTACTCAGTCAGATACATGGTGAAAAACACAAGCTTTAGATTTTTTACAGCTTACAGCGACGTAGAAGCACGTGAACTTGGAACGATCTATCAAGCCTGCAATTTTATCTATCTAGGGCAAAAGTCAGGCGCTGCATACAATTACTATGATCATAAAAATCCAGATCGTGGCTGGTTTTCAGACAGACAATTTAGAAAAACCAGTCGAATCAAGCGCTACGCGAAAGAACTGGGTATTGAATGGCAGAAAAACTGGTCAACACATGACAAAGTGATTTGGCAAAATATACCAAATGAAATTATGGAAAGACTGAAGCAAAAAAGTGATGAGCACCACAATCAATGCGAAAGACGAAAACTAAAGCCCAAACACAAGTACGTATATATTCTAGGGCAAACTAAAAATGAAACAAATAAGTTTAAAAAACTATTTATCGAAAGAAATCCACAGCTGTTAAATCAAAAGTACCCAAAAATACGTGGGGCCGTAATTGATGCGGCCGTCAAAATCAAAATAAAAAAGGAGATCTATTTGACCAAAGAATTCGAAAAAGATAGGCCGCAAGCTACACAGCCTGAGCAAAACGTTCTGGTTAAAAAATATCTAACTGTCAGGGAGGCCTTAACATTTATGAACATTTCAGAATGGAGCATCTATAACCTCATTCACCGTGACCCGACATTTCCGTATATCAACATTGGTGTTACAAAAAAGTATGTCATTGATGCAAGTAAACTTAACCAATGGCTTGAAAATCGTATTCAGCATGAAAAAGAGAAAATAAGACTAAAAGGGTTATCAAATGACAGACCTTAAACTAAAAATATATCAGATTAAAACAGGCGATCACGTCGTCTGTTTTATTGATCCAGTGACTAATAAACGAAAGCGTAAAAAATTTGAATCCAAAAATTTAGCTAAAATCTATCAAAAAGATCTTGAATTAAGATACCAAGCCAAAGGGTCACAAAGTTTTAACCAAACCTTAGTTAAAGACTACATTAAGCTTCACCTAGAAAAATCTCCTGATTCAAGATTAGTGGATCGTAAACGTCATTTTAAGTCATTTAGTGAAGAATTCGGTGGCAGACGTATCAATCAAGTTGGCAAAAATGAACTAAGTAGTTGGTTTCAACAAATTAAAACCAAGCATGATTTATCTGATCGAACTTTAAATACAATAAAATCAGATTTGAATTCATTCTTTCACTTTTTGGAAGACGAAAATGTTATTAGTGATTCACCACTGAATAAAATAAAGTTTGAACGAAAACCACAGGCCAGACGCAAGCGTGTTGTGCTTTCTAAAAATGAAATATTTCAAGTTTTGCAAGATGCTAAAGTCCACAGCCCTAAAATACTGTACCCTGTACTATTTATTGCAGCCTTCACAGGTGCCAGACGAAGTGAAGTCCTAAAACTTAAAAGAAAAGATGTCGATTTTGAAACAGGACTAATCCATTTTAGAAATACTAAAAACGGAGAAGATCGTGCTCTGCGAGTCAGTCACAGTTTGAAAATATTTTTAGAAGATTTTCTAAAAAGTCATGAATCTGAATTCGTCATACCCTACAAAGTTAATGAAATGATCCCTAGGCACATTATCACTAAGCATCTTGTCAGGTTTAGAAAATTATTTCCGATTGGTAAACACTGGGGACCACATAGCCTTAGACATTCGTTTGCCTATAATTTCTTGAAACAATCAGGAAACATGTATCAGCTGCAAGCCATTCTTGGCCATAAATCAATTGATGTCACTGTCGACACTTACGGCCAAATCGCTGCACAAGATGTCGAAAGCAACTGTCCGTATGAAGATTTAAACATTATCGATAAAAATTAGGAAAAAAAGATGAAACCAACAGATATCAGGTTCTACCCCTTACCAAATGGCGAATTTATTGTATCCTACTATGACTCTTTACGTCGTATGCGTATACAAAAAACATTTACTGAAGAAATTAAAGCAACACAGTTTTATAATGAATCTAAAAACTATAAGCCACTTAAACAAGAAAGACGAAGTCTTGATAAATGTACTGTCGAAGAACTACTTCAATTGTATTTTGACGAAGTGCCAGATTCAAGCCTTGTTAAATGTGGGCAATTAACCAGAGAATTTTTAGAACAGTTTGGCTTATTTAAGCCATTTGAAATTAAAGAAGTTCAGTTAAGATCATTTTATCAAATGCAAAAAATTGAATACGACTATACAAATCATAGCCTTTCAACGATTAAGTACCGTATTCAAGGATTTTTCAAGTGGCTAGTCTTTCGTGGTTTATTAGTTGAATCACCACAATCAAAAATAATTTTTGGCAGAAGTAAAATTTATAAGCGAAGGCCAATATGGGTTAAGTCTAGCACAATTCAAAAACTGATTAGCGGAGCTAAAATATATTCACCAGGGTTTTTATACCCAATTATATTATTACTGAATGAAACAGCCATCAGAACTGATGAAATTTTGAATTTAAACTGGTCACAACTTGATTTTAAAAACAAAAATATCACTTTGCCAGAAGATAAAGAAGTAACGCTTAGAATTTTAAATTTGCCTGATGATTTAATTGCTGCACTTAAGCGTATCGATCAAATCAGTCAGTATGTCTTTACTAATTTGGAATCTAGGCAGCTTAGAAAAGAAATTTTATCCCGTGAGCTACGCGCGCTAAAAAGACAACTTGGATTAACAGATTCTGATTGGGTATTCAGAGACTTAAGATTTTCATTTGCAGTCAATTTTTTAAAAGAAGGTAAAGATATTAGAACATTACAAAAAACACTAGGACACCAACATTTGCAACTAACCGAAGAGCTTTTTGGCAGATTCAAAGTTAATAACGCTGAGTTATTCGACTTAAACACAGTGGCTCCCGAGACGGATGGCAAATCGTCTGAAAGTGACAAATTTTAAGAATTTCGAGGAATTTTTTGATTTAAGTCGGCCGTAATACGGCCGTTATTTTAAAATTTTAGCTGATTTCACAAAATTTAGCATTAACTCCAAATGCCAGCATCCAAATCAATATTGTTATTAAAAGAATAACTCCCCATTTTTTAAACTGGTAAAGCTGAAGACGTACTTCTTCTGGCAAAGAAGCATCATTCTTCAGCTGAGATTTATGTATATTGTTAGCTTTGACTAATTTGTTGAATTTATTTTGAACTAAAGTCGTATAAATCAATATAGGCAAAAAGACCGTAGCAAATAATATTAATAGCCCATTCGTTGTTGCTTCGCAGTGCATGAGTTAGTCCTATTTTATAAGGCCTTGTGTTTTGATTGATCCAAATCACGATCACTGCATTTGTCGTTCGGGCGATCACCAAATTGCCAAAAATATTTTTTAATTTTTAATCCAACTGGGCTGTATGAGGCCGAGCCATCAAATC
>JANOOI010000047.1:0-1763 GCA_031421235.1 Bdellovibrio sp. | reverse complement strand
CAGGCCGTCAACAGGATACTGGATGAGGTAGCTAAGTTGTAATTGATACTATTCCATAAACATACTCCGGTTCCATAACCTGTATGAGGTACACGCAAGTTGTAGTTGAAATTGTAGTTATGATTTACAAATGAGGAATATTTGAAAATGTATAAAGATCACGCACCATTAGACAGAGAAGCACTGTTAGGAAAGAATGAAATTTATAAGCACTATAAAAATTCAAAATATTTTTCCCAGAAACACGCTTCATATTTTCAAGTATATGAAGATTTGCTTTCAAAGTATAGGAATAGGAAATTTACGTTTGTTGAAGTTGGAATATTCGACGGCGGTTCACTATTTATGTGGAGAAGTTTTTTTGGTCCGGAAGCGCGAATAATTGGGATCGATCTTAATCCTGAGGCAAAAAAATGGGAAAAGGATGGTTTTGAAATCTATATTGGAAGTCAAAGTAGCACTGATTTTTGGGATGAATTATTTTCTTCAGTAGGTGATATAGATGTTTTACTTGATGACGGTGGTCATACAAATGAGCAGCAAATAATTACAACGTTAAAATGCGTTCCCCATATTAGAAATGGTGGAATGTTGATTGTCGAGGATACGCATTCAAACTATATGAAAGAATATGGCAATCCTTCTAAATACTCTTTCATTAATTATTCAAAAAAATTAATTGATAGTATTAACTCAAGATTTCATTGTGTAAATGTATCCGAAAATCCTTTAAAAAATTCCATTTATTCGATGAGTATTTATGAATCGATAGTTTGTTTCAATATTGATAGAGAAAAATGCTTGGTCAGTTCTCTCCCCCTAATTCCTAATGGAGGCATTGCATCAAATCCTGCTGATTTTACATTTAGCGATAAGTTCTCGAATAAATTAAATGTCCTGCTAAGTAATATATTCAAACCATTTGGAATTAAGGTTAGTGCGAGAAAATTTTTTCGGTATTTTGAAGGTATTTATATCAATCAAAAATTAAAAAAATATTTTAAATAGATTATTAAGTAAAGCCTGTGACATAAAGATAAAAATATTCTTGGTTTTTACTTTTTGGCTACAAGCTCCCAAGTTAGGTGGCTCAGTCCACGCTTAAAATATGTATATCTGAAACGGCGCCATTGAAATTTTAATGAACTTTCACCATAAACTTCTTCTGGTAAAACAGACCTTACTCGAAGTGCCTCAAATCGCCCACTGAATCCATAACGAGCAGCAAGTGGTTCGCTGCCACAAAAATATGAATGTGTTTCTTCAGTAATAAAGTTCACATGTGTTGGATCTTGAAATGCTTGTTTTGCGGGATATGCTGGCGTTAATGCAAAAAATTTTCCTTCTGGCTTGAGTACTCTCCATATCTCCTGCATAACCTCTACAAAAGGAAAATGAATTTTATTATTAGAATAGTCAATTGATTGGCGCGGAATATGTTCAAGCAAGTCATATGCTGATACGGAATCAAAATAATTTGCAGGATATGGAAATGTTTCCAACCCTAACTGACAAGCCCTTACTTCTGCATCGACAAAATGGCTTGATTGATCAATGCCAAACAACTCATCGCAATTATATGGATTTCTTGGATGCCCACCACAACCCAAATCAAGATGTTTGCTCACTTAGTTTCCTTAACCTTTAATATGTTTCTATTGCAGAAAATAAAAATAATTGGATATTTTTGCGCTTCTAAAGTCCATTTTACAGCAGTAGTGTCCGGTTAGATTGCATATCAACAACCTGCAGCCCTTCAGTAG
>JANOOI010000046.1:0-14505 GCA_031421235.1 Bdellovibrio sp. | reverse complement strand
ATGTTATTACGGAAACAAGTAGAAACTAAGAAAAGCAAGTTAACCGAAACCGGACACTATCGCTCAGATATTAACCGGACAGAATCGCTCAGAAACAACACTATTGTTGTCAGCTGTCCATAAAATTGACAGCTGATACTTAAAATAAGCCGCCTAGCTCAATGTGTTTGTTTTGTTGTCTTAGGCTTATGACGCCAGTGGCATTCATTTTGATACACTTCTATTTATGAAGACAAAATCAGTATTCAAAACCACTATTCTATTCGTATTAATGTCGCTGCTGACTTTACAAAGTATTGCAGAAGTCGCTGCTGACCAGTCGACAGATCAATCTGTTGATTTATCGGGTCTTGATGCTGAAACAGCAGTTGAATTCGGCTCGACTTCTATATCAAGAAAAATGCCCTTATTTGAAACTTCACCTGATAATGAATGTCCATTATTCTCGAATTCACCTTATAACGATGTGCTTATTTCTATTGATAAAATGCAAGCTAATCTGAATACAGCATTTCCACAATGCGAAAATAAAAAAATAAATGATGAAGTGATGATTCAAAGCGTGAAATTCAGACAATCTGTTTTGGACGTTCAGAAATTATCAAAATCGACTCAAACACATCAAATCAAAGTATCGGTTGATAAAATGGTTCAACTGGCTCAGCAAATTCAGAATACTTTAGAAATTGCTGCTAAAGCACAAACACAAGTTTGTTACAGACCTAACGGGCAATTTAGATCAGTGCTATTTTCGATGAGTGAAGCTTTTCAAAGTATTACACCGGTTCTATTAGACATTGCCTCTAAAAACCCATCAATAGCAAAAGTCATGGGGCCGTCATTGAAGTATTTAGTTGGATTAGATAGTCTAACTAAAGGTTTAGGGTTCGTCGAACAAATCGCCAAAGATTCAGTAATGTTTGATATGAAAAATGATGAAAACAGAAAAAATACAATTAAAAATGTTTGTCATTATATGAAATTTTACTTACGCCTTCAATATGTGCGATTAAATCGCTTAGGCCGTATTCAATCTATATATACAGATTATGAAAACAGAATTAATGAAATCAACAAGAAAAAAACAGAGCAATTAGAGCAGCTCAATCAAAAACAAATCTTATTTAGCAGAGCTTCGCAAACATTGGACGGAACGGGCTTCGGTGGATCAGTGGCGCTTGATCCTGAGGTCTTAGCAGTCAGTCATATTAACAGCAAAGCCACAAAAATTATTGAACGTCTGCAAAGCGCTCAAAACGAAGTTGAAATTGCAAAAAGTTTGTATAACAGGCCAGCCATTGCCCAGTGTGATACAGTCAAACAAATTAAATCTATAGCAGAATTGCAGAGCACGATTAACAGCATCAAAACCCTTAATGATGGTTTTGGTAAAGATGCAAATATTGAAAAAAGTGATCGTATATCTTCGATGATTCAGCAGTTGAAATCTTATGATGCCGAATTAGCTGTTGTCGCAAATGATAAATCAAACAATGCAGATGAATGTTCTAAAATCGGTCAAGATTGGCTTAAAATAGCATTATCCGTGATGTCTGATGGTCTGGAAATGGTGACTCAGTATGAAAATAATATCGTTGAACTCAGTGGTGAAAATTTAGCTGTAGACCGAACAAAATTACAAAAACAAGAAGAAAAACTTTTAAGTGCTAAAACAAATTATAATATTTTGAAATCTTTTATTAATTATTCAGCGATTGATTTTGAAGCCAGTGAAACTGAAAAGCGAGCAATAGATATGTATCGCTATTTCTTTAAAGGTCCTGATTTTAATGAAATTAAAGCTGTTTATTGTAGGCAAACAAAAAGAACAGATTGTGATGAGTCCACTTGGGACGACTTAATCGCTTGGGTCAAATCCACGAATCAGTATCTATACAATGAAGGCCCAATTTATGAATTATTAAGAAATAATGATCTTTATTTCAATCAAGCTTACAGCGAAATGATCAGAGCTTTATCTGTATCTTCACGGTTTGAATACAATAAAACTTTAGAGGCCTTTGGTGGTAAAGAGCCGCGTGCAAATGCAAATAACAAATTATTCCAAGCCAAGCTTAAAGAAAATTATTCAAAAATGCTGAATGTGAATTTAGAAAATATCCCTTTTAAATCCAATGGTCATACTTTGATTTGCAAAAGCATTGATCAAGCGATTGATAAATACACAGTGGCATCAACACATTTGTTAGCTAGCCAAAGACTTTGTGAATTAATTAAGCCTGTATTAAAAGAAGAGAAAATTTCAAGTAAGCTTCGAAGGTATTGCCTCCCAGGGAATTCAGTTTCAAAAATGATTCCTTCAGATTTACAGAAAAATATTTATAAATTAGTTGGCGCTATTGAGCTAGATCCAAAGGCAAAAGCTTTGCCGCGACGTCAAGCCCCGCCAAAAGCTTTAGTTGCTATTCTGGCTGAAAAATATGAATCTTTAAAGTGTGATGCAAAATAAGCTTTTTTATAATCTAAATACTGTTAATTCTGATTTTACAGAGTTTCAAAAAAAACAAGCCCTTCTAGTAGATCACAAAGGTGTTCTTATTTGGACAGGGCCACAATCTGTTGCCCTTAAAAAATTTAAAACGACACCGACGGTTGATCTTAAAAATAAAAATATACTGCCAGCTTTTGTTGAATGCCACACGCACACGGTTTTTGCGGGTTCAAGATCAGATGAATTTGAGCTGCGTAATTCAGGGATAAGTTATCTTGAAATCGCCAAAAAGGGTGGCGGTATATTATCCACAATGAAAAAAACACGTGAAGCCAGTCACAATTTGTTGTTGCAGTCTGCAAAGCAACGTGTGGATCGGTTTGTAAATCAAGGTGTCGCTACGCTTGAAATTAAATCAGGTTATGCTTTAGATTTAAAAAACGAAATTAAAATGCTTGAAGTGATTCAAGAAATTGAAAGTTTATATCCTAAAAAAACAGCTCCAAAAATAGTTTCTACATTTTTAGGAGCGCATGCAAGGCCTCCGGAATTTGCTAGTTACAGTGGATATTTAAATTTTTTGGTTGATAAAGTTTTACCTGTGATAAAGAAAAAAAAACTAAGTCAGCGTGTAGATATTTTTATTGAAAAAAATTTCTTCGAGGTTCAAGATGCAGAACATTTTTTAGAAAAAGCTTTAAAGTTAGGATTTCATTTAACAATTCATGCCAATCAATTATCGTTTTCAGGCGGGGCTGAATTAGCCTTAAAATTAAATTCAAAATCCGCTGATCATGTGATCCATTTAGATGATAAGGCCATTAATCAGTTTGCAAAATCAAATACCGTAGCGGTGTTGTTACCAGCAGCAGACCTTTATATGAAGTGTGCGTACCCACCAGCGCGGAAATTAATTGATGCCGGGGCCTGTGTGGCCCTTGCCACTGATTTCAATCCGGGAAGTTGTCCCACGCAGGATTTATCTTTAGTTGGACTTCTTGCCAGATTAGAAATGAAAATGTCACTGCCTGAGGTTTTCAAAGGTTATACAATCAACGCCGCCAGGGCGCTGGGCTTGGAACACGAAGTCGGATCGGTAGAGGTCACAAAACAAGCTAGCTTTATAAGCACTGAGGCTGCTCTCAGTGATTTCTTTTATTCAGCAGGGGCTATGCCTGAGCATGATCTTTTCATTCGTGGGAACAAGCTTTCTAAGGCCATAAAAACCAGTAAATAACGCAAGGCTTCATAAAATTTAAGATTCTTACATTTTAGTTGTTAATTAGGATTTAGCTTTCTAGTCTCAGGATATGGCAGCAAGTTATTCTTCTTTTTTAACGACGCAATATTATAGTCCGATTTTTAACACGGCTCTATTCGATGGACCTTTCAGAATATATTTTTCTCAAAGTTACGAATCAGTGGCCTTAAAAATCTATCACCTTTTACAAACTCAAGACCACGACATGTGGAAAGAGTTCAAGCAATGGTCTGAAAAATCAAAAGAACACGCATTTATTTTGATTTATCCTTCAGACGTTGATTTGAAGATAGCTTTTAACGTTAACGAAATTCAAACAGCTGTGATTTCTCAGGAATGGACTGAGGGTTACATGTCGGGAATGTCTCAACCTGCGACAGATGAATCATTCAAAGCTGTTTATGACAATTTAGTGAGAAACTTGAAAAATTTTATCGAATTTAAAAAATCGACAACAAATTTTCATGTTTCATTGGAATCTGATTTAGTTTAATATTATCAAATGAGATCTCAACAAAGACTTCAGAAAAATTCGGGTCAAATTATTATTGAATATATTTTGTTAATGGCTTTAGTGGTCAGCCTGGCTGCAGCTTTAACAAAAGGACTAGTTGGTCGTGCTGACAGTGGATCTGGGCAAGGCGTGATTATCAAAACATGGAATAGTATTATCAAAGCGATCGGTAATGATTTGCCAGATTGTCCGAACCAAACAGACTATTCAAAACCTAACTGCGGGAATTAGAAAAACTTATGTTTTTTGACTTCAGAATTTATTTTTTCTTGAAGCTGTTCTTGAATTTCAGAAGCTAAATCCCGGCACAATTCAGAGTCACTGATTTTATCGGCATTATAAGGTAAATGAATTGGTTTTTCAAAAATAATTTTCCAGCGAACTGGTAACGGAATAATATTTAACGGTAGCGGTAAAACAAGACCACGTAAAAATTTTGAAAACTTAAGTTGTTTTAAATTAATATGGGTTTCTTCAGCCCCTAAAACAATTGTTGGAACAATACTGGCCTGGGTAGCTAAAGCCATGCGAATAAAACCACGTTTAAATTCCTGCAGCTGATAGCGTTTTGAAGTGGGTTTAAAGTTGCCATGTTCCCCTTCCGGGAAAAGCACGATCATTTGTTTTTTCTTCAAATAAGACACACCATTTTCATAATTGGCTTCGACAAAACCTAATTTATTTGCTGGAAGGGCTGTCGTTTTAGTTAAAAACCAGAGGTGATGTGTTAAAACTCTTGGTGTTCGCCCGGTTTTTTCTTGAATAATATAAGCCACGACCATGGCATCCATAGCTGTGAACCCAGAATGGTTGGGTGCAATAATAACAGGTCCAGATTTGGGTAGATTTTCAACGCCTTCGATTTCTAAACGAAAATATTTTTTTAAAATTTCCATAAAAAGTCGGGGGAAGACTTTATATAGCAATTCATCCGCTGACAGTGAACGAAGATTAAAAACTTTTTCATTGGGTTTTTTAAAAAAATTGATCATGATATCCCTATGAAAAAATATATCATGGCTATCGATCAAGGAACAACGGGTTCAACTGTCATTATCGTCGATCAAGGCGGAGGTCTCGTAGCCACAAGCGATAAAGATTTTAAACAGATTTATCCTAGACCAGGTTGGGTCGAACATGATGCCAATGATATATGGAATTCTGTGCAGCACTGTGCCCGTGAGGCGCTACAAAAAGCCCATGCATCACCTTTTGATGTGATGACAATCGGCATTACGAATCAACGTGAAACTGTTTTAGCTTGGAGAAAGTCAACTTCTGAAATTTTGCATAATGCGATTGTTTGGCAATGCCGTAGGACGGCTGATCTATGTAAAAAATTAAAACCAAAATGGGAAAAAAAAATTAAGCAAAAAACAGGATTGGTGTTAGATCCTTATTTTTCTGGAACTAAAATGAACTGGCTGATAGAAAACAGTGTGGCTGTTAAAAAAGCTGTCAAAGATAACGATATTGCGTTTGGGACCATTGATAGCTTTTTAATGTGGAAATTATCAAACGGAAAAGTTTTTTCAACAGATGTCAGTAATGCTTCAAGAACTATGTTGATGAATATAAAAACATTAGCATGGGATAGTGAATTATTAAAACTTTTTAAAGTTCCTTTAAATTCTTTGCCCGAAATTAAATCTTCAGCAGGACTATTCGGATCCACAAGTGCTTTAGGATTTATTGCTGATGATACGCCTATTTCTGGTGTCGCTGGCGATCAACAATCTGCTTTATTTGGTCAGTCGTGTTTTTCTGAAGGCGAAAGTAAATGCACATTTGGGACAGGCAGTTTTATATTAATGAACACAGGTAAAAAAATAAAATTTTCTAAATCAGGATTACTAACAACAGTGGCGTGGAAAATTCACGATCAACCCGTGCAATATGCTTTAGAAGGCGGGGCCTTTGTTTGCGGGGCAGCTGTGCAATGGCTGCGTGATGGGTTAGGAATTATTAATAAAAGTTCAGACGTTGAACAGTTAGCCAGCCAAGTTGAAAACGCTAACGGTGTGGAATTTGTGCCAGCGTTAACTGGTTTGGGTGCTCCGTATTGGAATCCGAACGCCCGTGGGGAAATCACAGGTCTTACAAGAGGTATCACTAAAAATCATATTGCGCGCGCGACTCTTGAAGCGATGGCTTTACAAAATGCAGATATCTTAACTGCGATGCAAAAAGATTTAGGAAAAAAAATAAAAAAATTACGTGTTGATGGTGGGGCTTCAGCTAATAATTTATTGATGCAACTACAATCAAATTATTTACAAACCCAAGTCGACAGGCCCCAACAAATCGAAACCACATCCATGGGCGCAGCGTATCTGGCAGGTATAGGTATCGGTCACTGGAAAAACACAACTGAAATTCAAAAAATTTGGAAAATAGATTCAAGTTTTAAACCACAAATCACAAAAAAGAAATTAACTGACCGATTGAAATCATGGCACAAGGCTATTAAAAAAGTGAATTCGTAGTTTATACTTTCGAAAGCTTAAGGGAGTTCAGACAAAGTCACAACAGCGTCTTTTATCTTTTGTTCAGCGCTTTGCGGGTTAATGACAGCGCTATAACTTGGATACATTGCAACAGATGAAAAGCTTAAATGAACTTCCATTTTCTTTGCGGCCTGAACTTGGTCAATATTTTGTGTCCACAGAATATTTTTGTTAGGGCCTTTGATTTTCTCGACCCATTCCAAAACAGACACTGGTTGATTAAATAATCCTGGATCAATCACATAAAACTTTTGATCTTCTGCCAAAACCACAACAGCCACATGATAAAACCAACCGCTAAAATCAGTCAGATTTTGTTGAATCGGTTTTAAGTTAAAACCGTGAAGCCAAACTTTACCAACGATGATATTTTTTTGTTGTAGTTCGTTAGCCACTAAGTGACTACGGGCAAAACATCCGTCGAACACATAATCGTAACGTAATCGGGGGTCTGTTTTCCAAATTTGAAATTGTGAGGCTAAAGATTCCATCGGTACAGGAAATGCTAAGGTTTTAGCGTTGATTTTTTCAAGAACTGAATGAATTGGTAATTCCAGATCACGTTGTGGAATTTTTGATAATTCAACATTCGTGTAATCATTTAATTTTTTTCTGTAATCAGTTTTAAAAGATTCAGGACATTTGTTTAATGCAAAACTTTGCGCTAAATGAATACCACTATTTCTAAAATAATTTAAAAATCCAGAACCGGTTTTATTAGCATATTGAAATTGATTTTTATTTTGAAAAAGAACTTTTTTGGTTTGATCTACGATGATTTCAGGAGTTTCAAGAATTAGATTTGTCGAAGTCATTCTTTGATAGGTCGGAACAAGTCCATGCTGAGTGGCCTTCGGCCCAAATAAAAAACTATCATCAGCACATTTATAAAACGGACATTGCGTGCTGACTTCTAGGCAGATTATTTTTTGACCTGATTTTAATTGAAGGCTGATATTCGCGAATGCGGCTTGCGACCCCGTGATGATAATTGCTAGTAAAACTGTATGTAATATTCCCGAAATCTGCATGCAATTACCCCTGATCATGAGAGTACCCCGTACGAGTTAAAGACAGGTAAAAAAAGTGATTTTCAGATGGTTGAGCCTCTGTCCTTGTAAATAGGACAGAATCGCTCAGATATTAATGTACGACATAATCGTCCAGAAACTAGACACACAGCGTGCTGGGGCACTTGTTTAGATCGTTGATAGATCAAAATACGGCAGTTTTAGACAGGGTATCGATAATTGACGTATTTACGGCAATTATTGACAGGGTATCTAAAATTGCCGTATACTATGAATATGAAACGTTATTTGTGCAGCCCTATTGAAAGCGATCTAGAAAAAAAAATGGTTTTTATAGGCGGGCCACGCCAGGTGGGCAAAACTACTTTGGCAAAATCATTTTTAAACAAAAAATCAGGCTATTTAAACTATGACTATTTGGATGATCGCAGGCAGATTCTTTCAGGCCCATGGCCAGATTCAAACGTTTGGATTTTTGATGAAATTCATAAATACAATCGCTGGCGAAATCATATAAAAGGGTTGTTTGATAAGTTCGGACCAGTACAAAAAATAATGGTTACTGGGAGTGCGAGGCTTGATTATTACCGAAGAGGAGGTGACTCTTTGCAAGGAAGATATTTTTATTATCGACTTCACCCTTTATCAGTAGCCGAACTTAAAATTAATACACAAAAAGATTTGATGGACTTATTTCATTTAGGAGGCTTTCCTGAGCCTTTTTTTGAAGGCACTAAAAAAGCGATAAAAAGATGGACGCAAGCTTACAACTCTAGAATCTTGGCTGATGATGTGTCGACTTTAGAAATGAGTCAAAACTTAAATCAAATGGAATTAGTTCTTTGGAGACTTCCTCACTTAGTAGCTAGCCCGTTATCTATTAATAGCCTGCGAGAAGAAATCGGAACAAGTCATGATAGCATTTCTAAATGGTTAGATATTTTCGAACGATTGTATGCGATTTACCGCATTCCATCTTTTGGCGCGCCACTAATAAGAGCGCTCAAAAAAGAACAATAGCATTATAATTTCAATTGGGCAATGATAGAGAACGAAGGTCCTAAATTTGAAAACATGATAGCTGGGCATTTATTAAAATGGGTGCATTACAAGCAGGATGTCGAGGGTGAAAATTACGAACTTAGATTTTTCAAAACACGAGATAACCATGAAATAGACTTTATTGTGACCAAAGATTTAAAACCTATTTATGCAATCGAAGCAAAGCTAGGTGATGAAGACGTTTCAAAGTCTTTAGTTTACTTCAAAAAGAAATTTCCTCAGGTTGAGGCCATGCAATTATCACTTAAGGGTCGTAAGGATTTTATTTCTAAAGATGATATTTGTGTTATGCCAGCATTAAAGTTTTTGAACCGGCTTGTTTAATTAAAGCCCTAATGATTTCGAAGAATCATTAGATCAGTATAACACATCTATGTGTACGACGCCGTTAAGGCCGGGACTAGGCGATATACAGGTCCCGGTAGTAGTAGGGCTGATGTAACACCCCGAAACAGCGATATCTCCTCCGGAGCCAAGACTTAACGGGGTCCTTCCGCCAGGCCACTGCCCAGAATTTAGAAGTCCCGTAGCACTATAAAACAGTATTCCGCTGTTTCCGTTACTAATACTTGCGCCGCCTGATCCACACTTCCCAGGCCTGTCTGGTTCAGCATAAATGCCGCTAGCCACGCGGTTCGGTGCGGGAAGTGTTGGGCTGCCGCTACCGTAAGTAGCACCAGGTAATCCGGTTGTTCCATTTCCTACTACAGTATTTCCGCCGTAGTTATCGATACCACCTGGTGGTGCACCGCCACTTCCCCCAGCACATTCTAAAATTAGCCCCAATGTTGGTGATTCGATTTTACTAGAAGTTCCAGGATATCCGCCAAGTCCGTCATCGCCGCTGGCGGGTCGTCTGTAAATAACATGAGGTGAACCAGCGTTAGAAAAAATGCCGGTGCTTTCCGGCGCGTAGGCTACCCCGCCAACCCCGACAGTGATTGTGATTGTTTCACCCGGGACTAAATTTACAGGGTAAGAGGTCACATACCCGCCGGAATCACCAGATTTTATAACATTGGAAATGCGCCAGCCCATGCCAGAACTACCGCCGCCCGCCATAGATACAAAAGCGCTAGAAACACCTTCGGGCACTGTCCACGAGCCACTTGATGTAAACGTATAACGGCGAAGCATCGGGGCAGGCCCCCTTGGGGCTGCGCAGTTTTCAAAGGACTTGGCGTTTGCGGGATCAGTGGTTTTTGTGCTTATAGAAAGATTTTTTATAACAATTGGTTTTAGAGGTATTAAAGTTTTTTCAGGGTCAAAAGCAATTTCGAAATCTGCCAAATACTGATCAATTCCGTTGGGTCTAAAATTCTTAAAATTCATTGTTAAAATTTTTACAGAATCACTATTTGCAGAAGCAGAATCTCCGACTTGGGCTACCGGTATGCTTCCAGATGCAGAAGCTGATGAAGGCAGTCTTTGAATTGAAACCGTTGATGCAGCAAGTGTACTTGCGTTGGTCGCATTAATAGTGTTAGTCGAGCGATTTGGGCTGGCTGCAGTCGGAGATTGTGAAACGTCTTCTAATACGAATGCGCAAACGCCACCTGAGGAAAGTGTTCTGATGATTGTTGGTTCAAGATTTAATTTGGCCAAGCTTTCCTGCAGCGAACGTATTCCCTTATGTTGGGATGATATCATTGAAGTTAATCCGTAAATGAGAATACTCACAATACCGATGCTGACAAGGACCTCAACAAGGCTAAACCCCTGAACATTGGTCCGTTTATATATCGGTTTTTTCGGTGGATTAGTAAATACCATAGCTTGCTTATCGGTCGAAAAACCACATGACTTAAGTGGGATATTTTTGGCAAAATACGACTTCATTAAGTTGATCAAAATAACAAAGTTCTTTTTCAAAATAAAAGTAAGTTATCAAGAAATGAATAAAGATAGTTCTTTTAAAAATCCTTAATATGGTATAGACTTAAATATGACATATGCCATATTAGTGATTATTAGAGGAATTTATGATATCAGTTGCAATCATTAGACGAATCGATCAAAAGCTAGAAATTATTCAAAAAAACCGTCCTCTTTCTGTAGCTACAGTTGCAAAACTTAAAGAACAGTTTGCGATTGAGATGACTTTCAACTCAAATGCTATCGAAGGTAATAGACTGACTCTTAAGGAAACATATCTTGTTATCAATGATGGCATCACCGTTAAGGGGAAATCCTTAAAAGATCATCTAGAAGCGAAAAATCATCATGAGGCTATCCATTATCTTTATGATTTAATAGAGCATGATAAACGCCACACAGTCTCTGAACAACTGATCCGATCTCTTCAGCAATTAGTTGTCAAAGAAATTGAAGATAACGAAGTTGGAAAGTACCGCGCTGGGAACGTCATGATTACAGGTTCAAGTCACAAGCCACCAGAAGCCTATGAAGTTCCGAGATTAATGAATGAACTGATTGTTTGGATTAAGAAAAATACAAAGTCCATGCATCCAGTTAAGCTTGCAGCGATTGCACATCACAAGCTGGTTTATATTCATCCCTTTGCTGACGGCAATGGTCGTACCGCTAGATTATTTATGAACCTGATACTTATGCAAAAGGGTTTTCCTTTGGTTGTCATTTTAAAAAATGATCGTCAGAAATATTATCGAGCTTTGGACCGCGCAGATCGTGGCAATACTAGTGAAATTGAAAAATTCGTAGCTCAGGCAGTTGAGAGATCTATGAATATTTACTTGAAAGTCATTACGGTAAAAACGAATTCTAAGGAAAAATTAATGCTTCTATCTGAACTTTCTAAAAAAAGTGATTTTTCTGAAAAATATCTAAACCTATTGGCTAGATCTGGGAAGCTTGAAGCACATAAAGAGGGGCGAAACTGGATGTCGAGTCCAAAGGCACTTGAATCATATTTGTCTTTGCGCGAGCGAAAACGGAAGCCAAGTAAGTCATAATGTATCTTCAAGATTTATAGCCTGCGTCCGACACAGCAAAGGAACTATAATGTGTGTTATTCTAGATCGCATGCTGAATATTACAACTGGAGCATACTATGGAACAGCCTATTAGAAGTGGAGACTATTGCGACAAAACTTGTCGGATTCATATTTTATGACTTGTTTAAAAAATTAAGAAAACAGGTAAAGACTGTTTATCTATAAAGGAAGTCTTCGATTCAGCAAAATTAAAATATTTCTCCTTTCCAGAGAAGATCTATAAACTGATAAATAGGCAAAATTTCGATATTCTTTTTTGTTAATCGCTGATCACCTAGATAAATACCAATAGATTTGACCATTTTATTTTCGCATTTAAGCTTAACTTTATGTAAAGTTTTTTCAAAATCAGTGTTCCATTTTTTAGTGAATTTAATTTCAATTCCAACAAATTGAGCAGGGCTTGAAATTGTCTTTTTTTTAGTTTCAACTATGAAATCTATGTCACCGCCAGATGAAATGCTGTAATAAAATATTTTGTGCTTCTTACGATGAACTTCAAAATATGTCCTCAGTTCATTTAATATAATAGTCTCTAAATAAAATCCTCTTTGGTCGGGGATATCCTCAAGATCTTGAATTCCTAGAGCCGCTCTCGCAACGCCACAGTCAAAATAGTAAAATTTCGAGTGCTTAGTTTCTTTAGCTTCTATTTTTAAAGGATAGGGTTCTATCAGTTGTCCGACTAATGTATCTTGCAAAATTTGGAACCAAGACTTAATAGTGTCTCCAGATTTTCCTAATTCACGGGCTATATTTTCAAAATTAAGAATTTGTCCGTGGTATTGACCAGCCAATTCAACAAATTTAGAGAATTCGTTTAAATTTCTAACTAAGCCTTCCTGAAAAACTTCTTCTTTTAAGTACGTTTCTACATAAGTAAAAAGGAAATCATTAATACTGTCTTTATCACTTAATGTAACAACTTTAGGTAAGCAGCCTGAGAATATTAAATTTTGAATAGATCTGTCTTGATCAATCTCTTTTAAGCAAAGTGGATACATTTTTTTTGATAGCGCTCTACCTGCAAGCAAATTCGCACCACTTTTTTTTAACTTTCTAGCACTAGAACCCGTTAACAAAAAAACAATATTCCGATCCTCAATCAATCTATGGACTTCATCTAGTAGTGCAGGTATTTTTTGGATTTCATCAATTAATACTGTTTGATTCGAATCTAGATGCGCAACCATTTCTTCAATTAGGCTTGGGTTTAGCGATAATTTTCTGTAGGTTTCTTGTTTTAAAAGATCAATAATAAGATCTGGTTTTGCTTCATCTTTGATAAATGTACTTTTCCCAATTCCACGCGGACCTAATAATAAAATGGATGATTTCGGTTTTTCATAAACACGTTTGAATTTTTTCATGTTCTCACCCTAATGGATAATATCCTAGTTAAAGTAGGATAAATCAAGCATAATTCCTAGTATTGATAGGATTTATGCTTGATTTACAGCCCGCGTCCAAATCATCATTTGACTATACTTTTTTAAATGTAAACAATATTTCAATGACAGACAGACAGACAGTGCTACAACTCAATAACAAAAACGGTCTTTCAATCATAGAAGTTCTTGTAGCAACGGGGATCATGGCTATTTTGATGGCTGGCTTTTCATCCATGATGCTAAATCAAAACAAAGAAACCAGAGCAGTTGCAGAAATTCTTTCAGCGCAAGATTTAATGAAATCGATGATTGCGTCACTGGCAAAAGGTGATGTTTGCCATCACATTTTATCGACTAGAAATTTTAATGCCGCTCAAGTTGTCGCGGGCAATCCTTTTACCATTAATATCGGTACACAACCGATTTATTCATCAATGGTAGCCTCTGGTACACCAGGGCCCGTGCTTATTAAAAAAGGTGATAAAGCTTCTGCGTACACATCCTCATTAGAAATCGAAAGTATTCAATTTGAAGTAACAACCGGAACTTATTCAGGACCGATCGGCAATTTTCAAGGTCGTTGGATTGTTAATTTTGACGGAAGTAAAACAGTTCGAAAGCTCAGACCACTCTCTATTTCGGCAGTCATTACAGCAAATACCACAGTGCCTACGGCGGCCAATATAGTTTCTTGTCTAGGTAGTGGTGGATCATTGGGCAGTGGTAATGCAAACTACCTAACGAAATGGGTGACCGATGCCGAGATTAAAGAATCAGTTATTTATGAAGATCCAGTTAATGGAAGAGTCGGAATAGGTACAACAACTCCATCAAGTCAGTTGGCTGTTTCTGGTGTTTTGAGTTCAGGTAAATTACAAGTCATTGATATTGTCACTGAGAGCACACCATGTGCGCCGAGCGGCTTAGTAGCGCGAGATTCTGTTGGCTTGCTACTTTCTTGCCAATCGGGTGTGTGGGAAAAGGTAAGCGGCGATAGCGTTGCTGCGAATAGCAAGTCTTTTGCAGGGGCGCAGCTATTACCAAAACTTGTGGCGAAGATTGGTTCACCACTCTCAACTGGTCCGTGCGATTCAGCGAATTCAAATAAATGCTGGGCAAAGGAAGACGGTGTTTCACGAAATGAAATTCTCGAAGTCGTTCCTGTTTTTGGAGCGACTACAAATCCGAACTGGGCATATTCATTCAGCCTGACTGTATCACCTAAAAGACAATACATATCTGTATCCACAAAAAGTTATCAATTTGACGGCACCAATGTGTACACCACAATTTCCGTTACTATGGCTGGTGT
>JANOOI010000045.1:0-9882 GCA_031421235.1 Bdellovibrio sp. | reverse complement strand
GTTGCACCACCTGACTTACCAACGCCAGATAAATCATCATTAGTTAGCCAACTGCAAGATCAAGCTCTTAATAAAGTTGAAAGCAAAAATAAGAATAATATCTTGGGTGATTTCACGGCATTTCTTAAAACTGGTGATTATAAACAACAACTAAACTCAATCGAATCACAGCTTGAATCAAAAAAATTAGCAGAAGAACTTGAAAAAAAATGGAAATCAAAACAAGTAGACTGGGATCTACGAGTCAAAAATCTTCCCAAGGAAAAAGACTTTGCTGAATTCAAAAAACAATTTGAATCTATTAAATCTAAAGATTTTAAATCACCACAAGAACTGAACGAATCAATTAAAAAATTTAACGAATTAAAACAACAAGCCGAAGATAAAGTTAAAATTGTTAACGATTTCAAAACTGATCTGAAAGCAGACTTAAAAGCGATCGAAACTGATTATAAAACTTTAGATGATACAATCAAATCAGACATCAGTTCGATCAAAGATCGTTTGAAAATTCCCAAAATCAATGCCGCAGCAATCGCTAAATCCATGTTTATGGATTACTTAACTCCGTATATTTCAAAATTAGATAAAGCAAAAAATCTGGCTGAAAAATACCTACCACCTAAGTATTCTAAAATGGTCACAGAAAACCTAAGTGCTGACAAATTACTAAATAAAAAAACAAGCGAAGCAAAAGATGAGGAAACTTCCGATGACATTCAACCCCATGCCCGTGATGAAGGTGTTAGTTACGAATTTCCTGTCACGACAGGTTATCCATTATTTTGGATTAAAAAAATCAGCATCAGTTCAAAATCAAATAGCCAAGCTGACTATGGCGATATCGAAGGTCTTATTACCCATGTCGTATCTAATCAAAGACAAATTAATAAACCAACTGAATTAAATATCAATGGTGATTTTAAATCAAAAAATATTACAGGTATTAAAGTCTACGGCTTATTTGATAACTTAAAACCAGAACCCGTTGTAAATTTCAATTTTGCAGTTAAAAATTATCCCTTACAAAATCTTGATTTGATCAATTCGCCAGACGGTAAAATTAGCTTACCATCAACAGCACTGGCTGTTGACCTTAAGACAGCCACTGAGGGTTTTAAAACCTACACTGTGGCGTTGAATAATAATTTCTATAACGCGCAATTTGTGGCAGAAGCCAAAGACAAAAACGTCAATGAATTAGTTAAAGGTGTTTTCAGTCAGATTAACGAATTTGATTTAACGGCCAATGCTCAGGGTGAATTATCAAGGTTGGATTTTGATGTGCAGTCTAGTCTAGGTGAAAAACTTGAGAAAGCTTTTAGCGCAACCATACAGCAAAAAATAGATGAAATTAACAACGAAATAAAAGCTAAAATCGATAAAGAAATTAGCCAATATAAATCCCAATTTGAAAAACAAATACAGCAATTTACTAAAGGCTACAGTGCAGACGCACAAGGGGCAGAATCACAGTTGAATAACCAGAAAGCAGCTGTTGATAATAAAGTTGATTTAGCTAAAAAAGACCTAGAAAATAAAGCTAAGGATAAAGTTAAAGACGAAGGTAAAAAAGTCTTAGATGGCCTGAAAAAGAAATTTAAGTTTTAACTCAGACTTCAACTTAGCTCAAAATTTGGATATAAAATTTTAAGCTAAGTTGAAGTTGTAATAAAAAGTAAAAACGTTTTAATCAAGGATGATTATCGTGAATAAAAACACCAATGCCAAAAAAATAATTGCTATTGCGACTGTCCTTACAGTTCTTGTAGCGCAAAGTATTTATTACAACAAAAAAACTCGATCAGTAGTAAGACAAGCAACTTCAATACAATCTAATGTGCAGCATTCGTCTTCAACACAATCAATTCGATATGATCAAAAACGTTTAATCGTGAGAACAAAATCGAAATCAGTTTTTAAAAATATTAAAGAAATCAAAAGTGTTCGTCATTTCTTAAATGACACTTACATCCTTCAAGTTAACAATATTGAAATAGTTGAACAAATTCTAAAAGCTAAGTCAGAAATTATTTCAGTTGAAAGAAATTCTATTCAACGCGTTGGCGTAGCATCTACGCAATCACTTCCCTATTTTAAAACACCTCAAAACCAACAAGTCCCTAAAAACAACCTTCTTAATTCAGAACATTTTAATGACCCAGGTGTTTCATCGATGTGGCATATTCGTGATGCTAGCCGTGCTGGTATAACTTTAAATAAAGCTTACACCGCATTTAAAGACAAAACATCTCAGGAAATTATAGTCGCGGTTGTTGATACCGGTGTTGATATAAACCATGAAGATCTAAAATCTGTCATGTGGGCTAATTCGGATGAAATCCCCAACAACAAAATTGATGACGACAAAAATGGTTACATTGATGACATCAATGGCATAAACACTTCAGAACGTGATGCCAACGGTGACGCCACAAATAAAATTATGGATAAACACTCGCATGGAACCCACGTTAGTGGAATTATTGCAGCCAAACAAAATAATAAAAAAGGTGTCGCTGGTATTGCGTCTAACGTAAAAATCATGGCTTTAAAAACTGTCCCGGCTGATACCGATGAAACTGATATCGATGTCGCTGAGGCCTTTCTTTATGCTGCTAAAAATGGAGCTAAAATAATTAACTGTAGTTTTGGTAAAAGAATCAACGAAGGTCGGAATTTAATCCCTGACACATTAAAATATATAGCTGATGAATATGGTGTTCTTGTTGTTATTGCGGCTGGTAACTACGCGCAAAATATAGATAAAAATCCTCTGTACCCGGCTTCTCATAAAAATAACAACACCATTGTTGTTGCTTCTACAACATCAAGCGCTGATTTAAGTTCTTTTTCAAACTACGGCTTCATTGGCGTTGATGTCGCAGCACCAGGGGATTCAATCTATTCAACTGTTTTAAATAATAAGTATGCTATGTATTCCGGGACTTCGATGGCCACACCAGTGGTAGCAGGTATTGCTGCAGAAATCTGGTCACACTACCCCCATTTGAAATATAACGAGATCAAAAACATCATTATGAAATCAGCAACCTATTCAGATATTCTTAAAAAGAAAGTTGTCTCTGAAGGCCGCGTCGATTTGTACAATTCTTACTTAGCAGCAGAAAAACTTTAAACTTAAATTTTTTACGCTTTCACATTCACATTAGACCTTTAAAAAAGTATTTTTTTAAAGGTCTAATGTGAAGTTAAATATATTTAAAATTTAAGTTTAAATTTTTTCCAGTTAACAACTGTTAGAAATCTTTCAGTTTGATCATTGTTATAAAACACCACTGTTGAAGGCAATCGGTCGATGTTTAAATACTTTTGAAGTTCAGTGTTTTTATCCCAAATCTGAAAGTAATCTGGATTGTTTAATTCATTAAAGCTTTTTAAGAATTTAGTGATATCTGGCGATTCATAATCAAGAGAAACTAAAACAATCGCTAATTCACCTGATTTGATCTGTTTTTCATTCAACTTAAGGTAATCAATCAGTTCAGGCAGTTCATTAATACAGGGGTCACACCATGAAGCCCACAAGTGCACAATAACCGCGTTAGCTTGGTTAATTTTAGTTATTTGATTTGCATGTTGAGATTGAGAGAGCTCTTCGCCTTGGTAGTTATAAAGCTTTAACTGGCTTGCGTAGTCAAAAAACATTTTATGGGTAATGATTTTTTCAGTGTAGGCATCACTTTTTTTGAAAGTTGAATAAGACATATAGTTTTTAACATAAAAAATACCGATCACTGAAATCAACATGATCACTAAAAAAACAACAAGTAGCTTTATTTTAGAGTTTATTACTTTCGAGTTCGATGTATTCATAACTAGATCCTTACAGTTATTTCTGACTAAAAAAAAAGCCTGATTACTCAGGCTTTTTTAAAATTCATTTATTTTAACTTTTTGTTTTACAGAAACTATCTATTTGCAAAGTTGTAAGCTCTTGAAACTGTTTTCATCTTACGAACTGATTTTTTAGATTTTGCTGCTGCTATTGACGTTGCTTTTTTAGCTTTGCTTGCTGCTTTTACAGCAACTTTATCGTCTTTTTTATCCGCTTTTTTATCTGCTTTAGCAGGTGTTTTAGCTGATAATTTTTCCTTAAAATCGTAATCAACGAATTCAAGAAATGCCATCTCTGCGGCATCACCAGGTCTACGACCTATTTTTACAACACGAGTGTAACCGCCATCACGATCTTTAAAACGTGGAGCAATGTTTTTTACTAATGAAATGGCTGCTTCTTGATTAGCTAATCTTGATATAAGAAGACGTAAAGAATTTAAATCTCCTTTACGGCCAAGTGTAACTGCTTTTTCAATGTGTCTTCTCACTTCTTTAGCACGTGTCACAGTTGTTGTAATACGACCATGCTCTACTAAAGAGTTCATAAGACCTCTGATCAAAGCTTTTCTTGGACCAGATTTACGACTAAAATGTTTTACTAAACGACGATGTGATGCCATTTTTTAATATCCTTTAAATTAAGATTCTCTTTTTTGTGGTGGTGGTACATTTGGATCCCATCCAACTGGTGGCCAACCATCGATTTTCATTCCTAAACCTAATCCCATTTCGACTAGTATTTCTTTAATTTCATTTAAAGATTTACGACCGAAATTTTTAGTTTTAAGCATTTCTGATTCAGAACGAACAACTAGTTCACCAATGTAACGAATATTTGCATTCTTTAAGCAATTCGCAGAACGAACACTTAGCTCAAGATCATCAACTGATCTGAATAAGTTTTCATTTAACGATGAATTACCCATGGATTTAATTTCATCACTTGGCTCTAATGATTCATCAAATGTTAAGAAAATTTGTAGCTGTTCTTTTAAAATCTTAGAAGCCAATGAAACTGCTTCGTCAGGTTTTAATGAACCATCTGTCCAAACTTCTAATGTTAATGCATCATAATCAGTTCTTTGACCAACACGAGCGTTCGATACTGAATAATTCACTTTTCTGATTGGTGAATGTAAAGCATCAATAGCAATGTAGCCAACAGACAATTGTTCACTACGGTTTTCAACTGGAACATAACCACGTCCGTAAGACACGATCAATTCTGCACTGAAAGAACCATTGTTACCTAGTGTAGCAATATGTTGATTAGGATTTAAAATTTCAACTTTATCGTTTGTTACGATGTCAGCTGCAGTCACAATGCCAGGACCTTTTTTGTTAATTTTTAACGTAAAAGTCTCTGATGAATGCTGTCTTAAACGAACTTGTTTAAGATTAAGAATAATGTCTGAAACATCTTCTAATACATCTGGTAAAGTTGAAAATTCATGAAGAACGCCTTCAAGTTTAACAGCCGTAACTGCTGAACCCATCATTGAACTTAAAAGAATTCTTCTTAAAGAATTTCCTAAAGTTACACCAAAGCCTCTTTCAAGAGGCTTAACGATAAATTTAGAGTATTCAGAAGTTTGAGTATCTTTTTCGATCTCAAATCCTTTAGGTTTAATTAACTCTCTCCAAAACTTAAAATAATGTTCTTGCATCGCGTACCTCTTTATTATCGTGAGTAATACTCAACGATCATACTTTCTTCAACAGGGATTGAAATTTCATCTCTTGCAGGAACATCTTTAACTGTTCCTTTGAAAGAGGCGTGATCTGCTTCTAACCAGCTCGGAATTGTTCTGCGGGCTACCGCTTGAATTCCAGCTAGGACTTTATTCACTTCACGGCTTTTTTGAGCCACTTCAACAACATCACCTTTTCTAACGATATAGCTCGCGATGTTAACGCGTTTACCATTCACTAAATAGTGATTATGAGAAATTAACTGACGAGCTTCACGACGAGAACTTGCATAACCTAAAGTATATACAACGTTATCTAATCTTAACTCTAGAAATCTTAATAACTCTGTTCCTGTGATTTCTTTAGATTGGTCAGCACTCGTAAAGTATTTTCTAAACTGTTTTTCTGACAAACCATAATATCTTTTAGCTTTTTGTTTTTCTCTTAACTGAAGCGCATACTCAGAAAATTTCAAACGAGACTGACCATGTTGTCCTGGAGGATAAGGTCTTCTTTCGAAAGCACACTTATCTGAAAAACAACGATCGCCCTTTAAAAATAATTTCGTATTTTCGCGACGGCATAATCTACAAACCGAACTATTTACACAACTCATATTAAACTCCGATTAAATTCTTCTTCTTTTAGGTGGACGGCATCCGTTATGTGGGACTGGAGTAATATCTTTTAAAGATAAAATTCTCATACCTGTACCCGCTAACGCTCTGATAGCTGGTTCACGACCGGCTCCAGGACCTGTTAAGAAAACTTCAACTGTTTTCATGCCGCTATCCATTGCTTTCTTAGCTGCATCTTCAGCAGTAACTTGAGCTGCGAAAGGAGTCCCTTTACGAGAACCTTTGAAACCCATGTGACCAGCTGATGACCATGAAACAGCGTCACCTGATGGATCAGTAAATGTAACAATCACATTACCGAAACCAGCATTGATGTGACATTGTCCTTGAACAACGTTTTTCTTAACTTTTTTCTTTGTTACTTTTTTTTCTTTATTTTCAACTTTAGTTGTAGCCATATTTATCTCACTTTACCTAAACAACTTTTTTCTTATTAGCGACAGTTTTCTTAGGTCCTTTACGAGTTCTAGCATTAGAACGAGTGTTCTGACCACGAACTGGTAAACCCTTGCGATGTCTGACACCACGGTAGCAGTTGACGTCTGTTAATCGTTTAATTGATAAACTGATGTCACGTCTAAGGTCACCTTCAACTTTGTAATTCGTCTCGATAAGAGCACGCATTTGAGCGATGTGTTCATCAGTCAATGCATCTGTTCTTAAAGTCGATGGAACTCCAACTTTTTCGCAAATCAATTTAGCTCTTGGACGGCCAATGCCGAAGATATAAGTTAAAGCGATTTCAACTCTTTTATTTCTTGGTAAATCGATACCCATCAAACGTGCCATATATTAACCTTGCCTTTGCTTGTGTTTAGCGTTTTCACAAATAACTCTAACCACACCTTTTCTTTTGATGACTTTACATTTATTACATATTTTTTTAACAGAAGGTCTAACTTTCATAGATTTCCTCACAAAAGTATTTTGTTATATCATTAACATTCGCCTTGTCTAGCACTAATTGTGCCGAACTCTAAAGCGAGAGTATTTTTTTGATTTCATTGAAAACATTTTCAGGTGGCCTATCGCCGTCTATTTCAACCATGTCACCGGACTTGGCATAATAGCTTATTGTCGGACCTGTATTATCTTCAAACTGTTTTAGCCGCTCCGATATCACGTTCTCATGGTCGTCTTTTCTGTGCACTAAATCACCATCACAAAGTTCGCATTTATCGCCTTTTTTAGAAGGCTTAGAGCGAATATGGTATATTTCTCCGCATGTGGCACACGTTCGACGTCCTGTAAGTCGTTCTATCAAGATCTGAGGATCAATTTTAAAATACAAAATCTTATTAATTTTAGAGTCAGTTTTTCTAAGCAACGCTTGTAAGCTCTCTGCCTGAACGACCGTTCTAGGGAAACCATCAAATATGATCGATTTACCTTTGTTTTCCAATAAATACTGCCCCACCAAGTCAATCATCACTGTATCAGGCACTAACTTACCAGAATCCATAAACACCTGAGCTTTCAAGCCCAGTTCCGTTTTGTTTTTTATTGCTGCCCTTAAAAGGTCACCTGTACTCAACTGAAGAAACCCATAATTACTTATAAGTTCTCTAGACTGAGTCCCCTTTCCTGATCCAGGAGCTCCAATAAACAAAATCTTCAAAATTGAACCCTTCTACTTCTCATTTTAGCACCCTTTAAAAAAGAGTCGTATTTTTGAGTCAGTAAATGCGATTGAATTTGTTGAGATGTATCAATAGCTACACCCACTAAAATAAGTAAACTTGTTCCACCAAAATAAAATGGAATATTAAAACTTTGAATTAACAGACCCGGTAGTACGCAGATCACACAAAGATAAAAACAACCTAATACGTTAATTCGATCTAGAACATACCTAATAAAATCAGCTGTGCTTTTACCAGCTCTGATACCTGGTACAAAAGCTCCAGATTTTTTTAAGTTTTCTGCTACTTCGTCAGCGTTGAAAACGATATCAGTATAAAAGAAAGAAAAGTAAATAATTAAAGAAACAAAAATGATATTGAAAACAATCCCATTTGGATTGATTGATTCACTCATTGCTTTGATCCATGCTACATCAGTAAATTGTGCCAACGTACTTGGGAACATCAGTAATGAGCTGGCAAAAATTGGTGGAATAACACCCGGAAAATTAATTTTAACAGGTAAATGACTAGTAGCCGCTGTCGACATACCACCATTTGTTGCTAACTTTTGACTGTATTGAATAGAAATTCGACGTTGTGCAACTTCCATGTAAATGACAGCAAATATAACCGCTATCATAAAAATGATCAAAAGGGCCGCTATGATAAACTTTAATTCGCCTGTGCTCATTAAATCGAAAAGTTGCTTAGCGCCAGCAGGGATTCCTGCTGCGATACCAGTGAAGATAATCATTGAAGAACCGTTGCCGATTCCTTTTTCACTGATCTGGTCACCTAACCACATAACGAATGCCGTACCTGCAACCAGTGTGATAACAGTGATTAATTTGAAGTAGTAAATACCTAGTGTGCCGCCAGAAATTAATAGCCGACCATCACCAAGTGTTTGACTGGCTAACCAAGAACTCATTCCGTAACCTTGAATAACAGCTAATACAATAGTCGCATATTTTGTGTACTGAGTGATTTTTTTGCGACCTGACTCGCCTTCTTTTTTCAAAGCTTCAAGATAAGGAATCGCAGACGTTAATAATTGAAAAATAATTGAAGCCGAAATGTACGGCATGATACCTAAAGCAAAAATAGAAAACTGCGATAACGCTCCGCCGGTAAACGTATTAAATAAACCAAATATACCACGGTTTTGTGAATTGAAAAATTCAGAAACTGCAGCACCATCAACACCAGGTGTTGGGATATGCACGCCTATTCTGTAGATTGCTAAACAAAACAATGTGAATAATATTTTATTTCTTAATGTGTTAGCACCTTTGTTGTCGTTACCTTGCTGAGCCACTATTTGATTACCTCAACCTTGCCACCAGCTTTTTCAATAGCTTCTTTAGCTTTAGCACTAATAAAATTAGTTTTAACTGTAATCGCTTTTGTGATTTCACCTTTAGCTAAAACTTTAAATTTTGATTTCTTTTTGATGATTTTCGCTTTGTATAAAACAGCTGCATCAACAACACCGTCAAATTTATTTAAAGTTGCTAAGCTGATCTCTGTATAAACAACTGCGAACGCTGCATTCGTAAAACCAAATTTAGGTAAACGTCTTGAAAGAGGAGTTTGACCACCTTCAAAACCGCGACGAACTTTACCGCCAGTACGAGCCAATTGACCTTTGTGTCCTTTGCCTGATGTACCGCCCATACCCGAACCAATACCACGACCGATACGTTTTCTGTAGTGAGTAGAACCTTCTTTGGGTTGTAACTGGCTTAATAAACTCATGATAGACCTCTTATTTATTTACTTTATTATAACTTTTTATAACTTAGCTTATTTAACAACTTTAATTTCAATCAAATGATGAATTTTGTAAAGTTGACCACGGTTAGCTGGATTATCAGCTAATTCGATAGTTTGATTAATTTTTCTTAAACCTAAACCATTAACTGTAAGTCTTTGGTTTTTAGAGCAAGAGATTGTTGATTTTTTTAAAGTAACAACGAATTTTTTAGCCATGACTAAACTCCTGAGTTTTTCAATTGCTTCAAACCATCGAGTGTCGCACGTACTGCATTATGTGGGTTACGAGT
>JANOOI010000044.1:0-3472 GCA_031421235.1 Bdellovibrio sp. | reverse complement strand
GTATCACCAGAGGCGCAATCGATACCAAAAGTGGCAACGATGTCACCAGCGTAAGCTACTTCAGTGTCATCCATTTTATCAGAATGCATACGAACTAAACGCGGAATTTTAACCGATTTTTTGTTCGTTTGATTGATGATAAAATCACCTTTTCTTAAAGTTCCTTGGTAAACACGCATGTAAGTTAACTGACCAAATTGTGTTTCTTGTAATTTAAACGCAAGAGCCACAAGTGGTAGATCATTTTCTGTTTTTAAAGCAAATTTTTCTTCGCCTTTATTTAAGTCTAAAGCAACTTCAGTTTTTTCAGTTGGATTTGGTAAGTAATAAGTAACGCCATCAAGTAAATGCTGAACGTTTTTATTTTTGAACGCAGATCCGCAAAATACTGGAACTAATTTTAATGAAATTACACCTTTACGGATTGCTGCTTTGATTTCATCAACAGTTGGCATTTCTTCCATTAAGAATTTTTCAGCAATAGCATCATCAATATCAGCTAATTTACCAACTAATTCGTTTTGGTATTTTTTAGCGTCTTCAGCCATATCCGCTGGCATTGGAATTTCTGTGATTTTTTCGCCGTCATCGCCTTCATTTCTGTAAGCTTTCATTGTCACTAAATCAACGATACCAACTTGTTTGTCTTCTAGACCGATTGGAATATTAACCATCACAGCATTAAGTCTTAATTTTTCAACTAATGCGTCTTTTACGCGGAAAGGATTTGCGCCTTGGCGATCTAATTTGTTGATGAATGCTAAACGGGGAACACTGTAACGTTTCATTTGGCGATCGACTGTGATCGATTGCGATTGAACACCAGATACGCCGCAAAGAACTAGGATTGCTCCGTCAAGAACGCGAAGTGAGCGCTCAACTTCAACTGTGAAGTCAACGTGCCCCGGTGTATCGATAAGATTAATTGTGTAGTCTTTCCACATAACTTGGGTCGCAGCAGATTGGATCGTGATCCCTTTTTCTCTTTCAAGATCCATAGAATCCATCGTTGCGCCGACACCATCTTTTCCTTTTACTTCATGGATTTCGTGAATACGACCACCGTAAAATAGAATACGCTCTGATAAAGTTGTTTTACCAGAATCGATATGAGCTGAAATACCGATGTTACGGACTTTTTGGATGTCCCAAGTTTTTGCCATGAAGAACCTCTTTTGGTTATTATTTTTACAAATTCAAACATTGGGTTTAGCATTAATTTTTGAGCTATGCAAATGCTGAGATACAAATGTCAGAATTGAGGTTTTTGAGTCTTTTGCTTAAGCTTAAAAATAAAGCAGATTCAATCACTGCAAAAGTTGATAATTACTTAATAAATCCCTATAATTTCTTATGCCGATTCAAATTGATCTTAATCTTCATGAGATGCTCAAAAATTATTTCAAGCTGGATCAGTTCAGGGGTGTTCAGAAAGACGTTTTGCAAAGATTGATCAAAAATAAATCAACCTTAGCTTTAATGCCTACGGGTATGGGAAAAAGTCTTTGTTATCAAATGATGGCTCATCTTCAAAAGCAGTTGGGTTTTGGTGATTTGGTTCTGGTGGTTTCGCCGCTGATAGCATTGATGCAAGATCAATCACAAAAGGCACTTGATGTGGGGTTAAAAGCCTCGTTTTTAAATTCGTCTTTGTCTTTTGATGAAAAACAAAACCGATTACAAAAATTAGCGGACGGGCAGTTTAATATTTTCTTTGTAACTCCGGAACGGTTTAAAAAACAAGATTTTTTAGATATCATCACAAAAATAAAAATTTCTCTATTTGTTGTCGATGAAGCCCACTGTATGAGTCTTTGGGGTCATGACTTTAGGCCTGACTATGCAAGACTGGGTGATGTCGTTAAAAAATTAAATCACCCGACGGTTCTAGCATTGACGGCCACTGCGACTCCGTTTGTGCAAAAAGAAATCTGTGAACAATTAAATCTAGATAGTGAAAATGATATTTTAACCAGTGGATTAGAGCGTCCACAATTAGCTGTTCGTGTGCACGATATTTACGGCGAGCCTGAAAAATTTGAACAGATTTTTCAGATTATGAAAGATCACCGCACAGAATCTGGTATTGTGTATTTTTCTTTGATTCAAAGTCTTGAAAAGTTTTCAGCTTTTTTACAAAAAAATAAATTTAATTTTTTAAAATATCACGGTGATTTGTTGCCACATCAGCGAAAAGGCAATCAAAAACGATTTATGAATTCAGAAACCCAATGGATTTTGGCGACACCTGCGTTTGGGTTAGGAATAGATAAATCTGATATCCGGTTTGTCATTCATGATGAAGTGCCGTCTACATTAGAATCGTATTTTCAAGAAATCGGTCGTGCAGGTCGTGATGGTAAAAGGGCTGAAGCCCATTTGTTTTATGATGAAGATGATATTTCAATACAAATGCAATTTTTAGATTGGGCGTACCCAGATCGTCAGTTTATTGAAAAAGTTTATGATCTGATTCATGATAAATATGATATTGTTCAACAATCAGGTTTTGATTATTTACGTGAACAAATGGTTTTTAAAAATAAAAAAGACTACCGGGTCAATGCTGCTGTCGGTATTTTGAATCGCTGGGGTTGCTTGGAAGAAGTGGATAATTTATTTGGGTATAAAGCTGTTGAAAAACCCACTGAAGACCATTTTAAGGTGGAAAATCAAAATCTTCTAAAAAAAGAACATCAAAAAAAACTGTTAAGCCTTGTTCAATGGGTCAAGAATACTAATACTTGCCGAATGGTGCAAATTTATCAATATTTTGGTCATGATAATATGGATGACTGTGGTCAGTGTGATGTCTGTGGTGAATGATTTTCCAGATCCGCGCACAGCTGAAATCGAAGACGACATTATTGCCATTGGTGGATGCCTTGACGCCGAAAATTTAAAAAAATCCTATGCTATGGGAATTTTCCCGTGGCCGCACGAAGGTTATCCACTTTTATGGTTTTGTCCGGATAAAAGGGGAATTTTAGATTTTAAAGATTTGCACATTCCGCGCAGTCTTGAAAAATGGATTAAAAAAAACCAGTCAGAAATTAAAATCACGATCAACAAAAAATTCAATGATGTGATGAAGGAATGCCAAAAACAAAAACGTAAAGATCAAAAAGGCAGCTGGATTAATAAAGAAATGATTACAGCCTATTCTGATCTGCAAAAAAAAGGCGGGGCCTTAAGTTTAGAATGCTGGATAGGTGATGAACTGATTTCTGGAATTTACGGGGTGATGTCTAAAAAGTATTTTAGTTGTGAAAGTATGTTTTTTAAAAAAACGAATGCTTCAAAGTACGCATTTATTCAATTGGTTGAACATTTAAAAAAACAAAATATGAATTGGATGGATCTACAAATGGTGACTGATGTTTCAGAATCATTTGGGGCTAAATATATTTCAAGAAAAAAATTTTTAGATCGAATTGTCTAGAACAGATTTAATCCAGTCTGCGTGTAAACT
>JANOOI010000043.1:0-4103 GCA_031421235.1 Bdellovibrio sp. | reverse complement strand
CCATTAGATATGCCTAGTTGTGGATCTGTTTTTAAAAATCCAGAAGGTTTTAAAGCAGCGCAGTTAATTGATCAGTGTGGATTAAAGGGTTTCCAAATCGGTGATGCACAAGTGTCCTTAAAGCATGCTAATTTTATTGTTAATCTGGACAAGTCATCTGCAAACGACATTTGGGCAGTTATCATACATGTTCAAAAAACTGTGGAAAAAATCAAGAACGTTAAACTATCAACGGAAGTTGTCAGGCTTGGCGATTGGACGTATTAGTTCATTAGTGTTTATTTTTCTGATTTAACTTCTTGTCCAGATTTGATTTCAATTAATGCACTTGTCGACCAATCAGAAACTTGGTTTTTTGAATCCTCATTGACCTCTGATCGCACTCTCCAAAAATACTGACCTTGTGGAAAATTATCTTTGAGAAGCATTTTTTTATTTTTGGTAATATAAGCTTTGTAAACTTGGGTAAATTCTTTATCTTTGGCAATTTCAACTTTATAGCGATTCGCATTTTGTTCCGTATTCCACTTTAGCCAAATGAACTTACCAAGTCCTTTTTGAAAATAATATGACATACTTTCAACAGAATTTTCTATGTAAGGTGTGACTAAATCAAAAATACGATTGTAGACTATTTCACCAGAATCAGTTGTAGAACTAATTTGACGATTTTGTGCATCGTAAGCAGTAACTTTGTAGTTATAGCGGCCTGACTTAGGTATTTTAATGATACTTGCAGGTTTTCTTGAAACAATTCTTTTTGGGGCTTGAACATTAGATCCATCATTAATTTGGACGACATATTTCTTAGCGTTAGGAACTTCAGTCCAATTAATTTTAAACTCTTTTTCTTTTCCTTGATCTTTAGAGTTTCGCGCAAAATAGTCATAGTTCTGTTTTGGTTCTTTAAGTCTTATAGTTGGGTAACGAATATTAACTTCACCAACCTGGGAATATGCACTTTCTGAATTATTTTCTGAAACTGATTTTAAACGATAAAATATTTTATCACTTTGAATAGATTGAACCAAAGATTCATTTTGCATTGAACGCTGTTCAACTTTTTCATTAAAATCAGGCGTCGACGAATATTCAACGACATATTCCTTAGCATGGTCAGCATATTGCCATCTCAAAACCAAAGGATTTTTTTTGCTGACTAAGTAATTCGTTTTTTCACTTATCAACTGCGGGGGCAATGCCAGCTTGTAGTCTGTGACTGTATTTGGTTCGGGTGTCAAAACTTCTGAAGGCGTAATAATTTGTTCAGGAGGTTTTTCAAAAAGCTTAGCTAAACTTTTACGACTTTGAAATGAGCCATCAGATTCAACACTTTTTTTATTTATGGTAACAGATCCTGTTTTTGATTTAACTTTAATTTTTCCACAGGCATTCTTTTTGCCGATTTCGATATCACCACTGTCAGATGCAATCTCCAAAGACTGTCCGCAGTCATCAAGTATGAAGCCCATTGGAAGACGATCAGATTTAATTGTACCGTATTGTAAGCTTAATTTAATTTTCTTATCATCCATTCTAAACTTAACTAATGAATTAGGCCCGATTTTAATTTTACTTCCATCAGAAAATTTTATTTCTGTTTGTGAATCAGAACCAACGAATACGCTGTCACCGAAAGTTAAAACGTCTTTTTCAAATGAGTTAATCCAGAAAATATTTTTTGTACTGCGATGACGGACTTCGGATTTAACTTTGACTATTCGACCAATAATTTCAGATAATTGAATATCTCGTCCAGAAGAAAAAAATGAAAAATCAGTCTTTAAAAAATAAGCACCCAGCGCGATTATAATCAGGCACACTATGGTAGTGTATATATCATTTCGATTTTGATGCTGTTGTGCCATGTTATTATTATCGTCTACTTTGGTCATAACTTAAATCAACCAAAGTCTTGTTTTTATTTGAGACACTTAAATACAGACTATCTGTGCAAATATGGACTTTAAGTTTTCAGTTTGTTCACCGATAGGGTGCTGATGGATACAGACTTTTACAGAATTTTATCTGATTTTTTTGATTCGATACAGGATCCGGTCGCTATCTTTGATGAAAGTGGCCTGGTCGAGTATTCTAATGAAGCCTTCTCTATTTTAACCGGTATTTCTCAAATTCGTTATCTTAATAAGAAAGCGACTATTTTTAGTTCTTTTACAAGTCTTGACGAAAAGCCACTAAATATCCAGAGAATTCACGAGTTAGCAGCGACATGTTCGACGAATATTTTGAAATTCGAAACAAAGCAGATTATGCGTGGGCTAGGTCAAGTTTCGATCCGTAAACTTGAAGCGCTTAATTATGATACGCTTTATATGATTAACATCAAAGATTTAACTGTCGAAGAAGATCTGGTCCAGTCTTTTAGATTTGAAATTGCTAATCGTAATAAAAAACTAGAAGAAATGAATCAGTTAGTTGAAATCTTTCAAAAAATTCGTTTATTAGATGATCCATTTGCTATTATTAATGAATTTACAAATTATATTCTAGCTTCAAGTAAAGTGTACGCAGCGGCTAATAAGGTCGGGGAAACTGTAAAACTAGTGTTTAGTTCAGTTTCTGATAAAGATTTGATCGAAAAGCAGTTTTCAACCAAGGCTATGCCGCAGCCGGATGCTATGAATTTAGTTTTTGCCGAAGTTCAAAACTATCTAAAAAATAATGTTGTTAATAAGTACTATACGACTAAATCCATTTTTAAGAACAGGGCAGACCAAAACTACTATTGGTGCTTGGTGCCATTTAGATTAGCCAACACTGAAATCTATGCTATTTTCTTGTTTGAAAACTTAGAACAGATGAATCTGTTTGCCCATCAATCAGCAATTATTTTGGCTGAACAGCTTAATTTAATTCTTAACAATTTAACTTTAAAAGAACTATCTTTTACTGATGGCCTAACCAAATTGAAGAATAGTTTATACTTCAGACAAAAACTTGAAGAAACTTGTTTATCACATGACCAAGCTCAATTAATTTTATTCGACGTCGATTTTTTTAAAAAAGTGAACGATACTTACGGTCATCCAGGTGGCGATGCTGTGCTCATTTTTATTGGTGAAAAAATACCACAAATTTTTCAAAACTTTAATCATAGCTCTTATGCCAAAAGTGTTATTGCACGCGTAGGTGGAGAAGAGTTCGCACTTCTTATACCGGATAAAAGTATTGATTTTGCCGAAGAATTATCCGAAAAAATTCGATCTGAGATTGAAACTTCTGTCGTTAAGTTTAATGACATAGAAATCAAATTTACAATCAGCATAGGAGTTTCATCATGGGACTCTGTAATTAGTTATAGTGAACAAACGGTCAAAGAGGTTTATAAACGTGCAGATGATGCTTTATATAACTCAAAAAGATCAGGGCGAAATAAAGTCAGCTCTATTAAAGTTAAAATCAAAGACGCAAGCTAGCTTTACACAAGTAATCTAACTAAAGTCTAGTCATGACATCAAGTCTGGGTTGCCAGCAGTTCGTGTTTTAACGACAATATCTATATATGAAAAGCTTTTCTATTCGCAGAAAAATCATGTTACTTCTAAGCGTTACAAGTTTTGTATCGAGCGCGGTATTTTTGTTCTATTCCATTGATATTTTTAAAAAAGATAAAGTCGCTTACATTTATGACACAAGTAATATGTATCTAGAAACCGTTTCAAATCAATTTAAAAATGAAGTCAAAGTAGCGACGGATAATGCTAAAAAAATTGTTTCAAATTACCAGAAAAATAAATCATTCAAAGTAGCTGACAGTCAGTTTTTGGACGAAGATAGTTTTTTATCTGAAGTCCAACTCATTAGCATTACGACATCACCTAAAATTATAGATTCAATATTTAAAGAAGGATCCAGCCAAACTGATATTTTAAATCAGAAGCAATTCGTTGAAAACTTGATGTATCTTAAAAATGAAGGCCAATCGATTTTCTTTGATCAAAAGAATGTCTACTTAGCAGATCTTGTCTACGACAAAGAAGAACAAATTGTTATGGTCTCCAGATTTGAATCTGAAGCGTTGAATACATTTTTTATGAATGATAAGTCCTTTTCTTCATTTGCACTAACTTCGCAAGGAAAAG
>JANOOI010000042.1:0-2819 GCA_031421235.1 Bdellovibrio sp. | reverse complement strand
CTGAAAAAAAAGTTAATAGACTCTAGTCTTGAAGTGACATTTATAATTAAACTTTTTAGACTTTATGAAGTGATTCACAACCTGTACTATCAACTTTTGTTTTTTGCTATTTTTAGTCTATCTGGACTAGCCCCCGCCTATTCACAACCTGCCTTAAACCAAGCCAAAGTCGCTGGCTTTATTATTACAGCCAATAACTTAACCCGCGATTACGAACAAGGTCTTGTGACTGTTGATGGCAATGTGCAAATCATTTACCAGAATCAATATTTTAAAGCTGACCGTGTTGATATTAATTTGAAAAAAAAACAAGCTCACTTTAAAGGGCGTGTTCAGATTCGCACTCCTGAATATGAAATTGGCGGAGATGAAATTAGTTACGATTATTTTGCGAATCAATCTGTCATTGTTAACGGTTATGTTCAATCCAGCAATGTGCGCTTTCAGGGAAGCTTTATTGAACAACGTGGAGCGAACACGTTCTATGTTGTTGAAGCTGATTACACGACTTGCACCAACTGTCCGTCCACATGGAGCTTTGAAGCACGGCAAATTAAAGCCGAGCTGGGTGGTTATGCATTTTTAAAGAATACCTTTTTAAAAGTCAGTGATATTCCGATTCTATGGCTGCCATATTTAGTTATTCCATTAAAAAACGAAAGACAATCTGGTTTGCTAGCCCCAGAAATTGGTTACATTGCTAAAAGAAATTTAGTTTATTCACAAAGTTTTTTTTGGGCAATGTCGAGATCACAAGACATGACATTCACATTGAAGAATTATGAACTAGGGGGGGCTAAAAAAATGATCGAACATCGTTATGTAATCGACGATAATTCTTTTGGAACCATTAAAGTAGCCCATATTGATGATTCTGTTTTTGTATCTGAAGAAAGATACAATCATTTTTTACAAGGCAATGAGAAAAACAAACAATTCGATCGTTGGTCTTTACAAGGGTACAATCAATATTCATTTAATTCAGATTTAATGGCCCGGTTAAAAATAAGTTTGATCAGTGATTTGCAGTACCCTAAAGATTTTTCTGATGAATTTAAAAACTATGCTGAAAGCGGTTTAGAAAATAGATTAAATTTAACACAAAAAACTGATCACACTGTTTGGCAAGTAGATGCTGCTTATTACAAACACTTACTTGATAGCAATCCGACGAAATCGAATGCCGATGTCGTGCAACAGTTCCCCCACTTGAAAATTGATTCAACAACAAAACAAATTGGTGATCTTTCACTATATTACAATGTTAAAGCACAGTACGATCACTTCACCAGAGATCGTAAATGGGATGACATGTCGTCAAACGGCAGGCAACGATATGTCACAAATACAGCGAACGATCCGACCTGTGACACGCGCTTAGGTGCCGTCTGTACACCTGTGTATGATGGTATTTACAATTCCGATATTGATCAAATTCGAACTGGCCAAAGAATACTGTTTAAAACAGAATTAGCTACAAAAACTTTTTCACCATTTAATTTATTAAATATATCACCAGAGGTTTCTTACAACGAAGCCCACTACTTTTTTCCAGTTGGAGAAAGCACATACAATTCACGCAAATTTGCTCAGTTTGATTTAAATTCCAGAAGTCGTCTTTATCAAATTTATACTGCAGATGATCAAGTCCATAAATATAAACACGAATTTATACCTGAATTGCATTACACTTATATTCCATGGATTGAACAAGATGCTCATCCTTTTTTCGGTAACATAAAAAACGGTGAATTCATAAACACGTCACGCAGTAACGCTTCAAATGCAGATCTGAATGGCACGCAAGGCTTACAGTTTGATTATGAAGACCGTATTTACGATCGGCATTTAGTGACTTTGACTTTGTTAAATCGTGTGATTCGAAAAAGAAATGCTGATAATTCCTATGCTAACTTGTTAGATTTTAGACTGTCACAGGCCTACGATTTATACCAAGCTGAAAAAGGCAACAGCCAAGCTTTATCTGATCTGACAGGTGTTCTTAATTTAAACCTGAACGAATACACGTTCACTAATCAGTTTAATTACTATCCCTATCTAGCCGCTACGAATTCATCGACATCATTGTCGTATTTAAATCAGCAACAGCAATATTTTAAAATTGGTTATATTTCAAAACGTACAGAAGATCCAAAAACAGATGACGTGTTGTTAGCTTTGGGATTTGTAACTAAATACTTAAATGTCTTATCTGGGTTTGTGATCGACACCAGCGAAAATCGCACGAATAAAGACACCAGGCTTAAAAAATTCTCGCTCATCACGCAGCTAAAACCGCCTGGTGAATGTTGGGCTATTAACTTTTACCGCGAACAAAAAGTCGGTTCCGAAGCCGAATGGAAAGTTGGATTTGATTTCTCTTTTGATGGGAAACCACCAAAAGTGATTCCACCTGAAGAATTAAGAATTCAATAATCATTGTAATCAGATAGATTAAGCCAGTGAATTTTTCTATTTTTTTCGACCAAAGCAATGACAAACACTAAAGATTTTATTTTTCGATTAAATTTAAGGTACTGGTTTATTTTTTGTAATCTTTGTATCTGTTTTCTTGAAACCCGCTCTGCGGCCCGCCATGTATTATCTAAAAACTTTACTTCGACAAGCAGCCAATTCTGGTCTTTTTTAAAGATCAAATCAATTTCAACTTTTTGAACCTGGTATCTTTGCGCCATCAATTGATAAGAATTTTTCAAAAAGTGTTCGCGAACAACGTGTTCAGCCCATAAACCCTTTACGGTATTTCTAGATGTGCTCTTTGACACCACCGAAAGTTTTTCGGTGGTGATTGGTGATGC
>JANOOI010000041.1:0-4711 GCA_031421235.1 Bdellovibrio sp. | reverse complement strand
ACAGGTGCTGCAAAAGCTGTGGGTTTAGTTTTACCTGCACTAAAAGGTAAAATCGATGGCTTATCAGTGCGTGTACCAACTCCAAACGTTAGTTTAGTGGATTTTACATTTAATACTGAAAAAGATGTTACTGCGAACAGCATTAATGATGCGCTAAGAAGTGCTGCGAAAAATGAATTAGCTGGCGTATTAAATGTTGAAGAGAAAGAACTTGTCAGTGTTGATTTCAACGGAAATAAATACTCATCAATCGTTGATGCTCAAACCACAATGGTTGTAGGCAACAGAACTGGTAAAGTTTTATCTTGGTATGATAATGAAACTGGCTTTTCTAACCGCATGGTTGATATGGCTTTATACATGATGGGTCAATAATATGTCGCAAGGATTAAAAGGCATTAAGACGATCAAAGATTTTGAAATCACAGGTAAAACTGTTTTTTTACGTCTTGATCTTAATGTGCCATTAAAAGACGGAAAAATTACAGACGAAACACGAATCACGGCCAGCCTTCCAACAATTAAGTATTGTTTGGAAAAAGGGGCTAAACTTGTTATTGCTTCGCATTTAGGTCGACCTAAATCAGCCGATGATAAAAAATATTCCATGGAGCCTGTGGCTAAAAGATTAAGCGAACTTTTGAATGTTGAAGTTGTTTTGATGGAAGAACCTAGTTCTGAAGGTGTAAAGCATATTCTTTATGGACCGATGAAAAGTCAGATCATTTGTTTAGAAAATTTACGCTTTGATGAAGGCGAGACTGAAAACAAAAATGAACTTGCAGTGCAATGGTCATCGTACACAGATATCTATATAAACGATGCTTTCGGTGCTTCGCACCGGGCGCACGCCAGTATACATGCTTTCCCAGAAATTATGCCTGGTAAAAAAGGCATTGGTTTTCTAATTGAAAAAGAAATTAAAATGTTAGATGGATTATTTGACCATCCTAAAAAACCATATGTGGCTATTTTAGGCGGAGCAAAAATTTCTGATAAAATTCCAGTGATCGAAAAACTAATGGATATCGTCGATGGATTTGTTATTGGTGGGGCTATGGCCTATACATTTTTAAAAGCCCAAAATATCCCAGTGGGTAAATCATTAGTTGAAACAGAAAAGCTAAAATACGCTAAAGAGATGATCAGCCGTATTGAAGCTCGTGGTAAAACATTATTATTACCAGTGGATCATGTAACTAGTCTATCTTTTGGCGATGTGGCTAGTTTACAAACAACGACCAGTTCAGCAATAGATGAAAATCGAATGGCTTTAGATATCGGGCCTAAAACAATTCAAAATTTCACAACTTATTTAGCAACAGCGCAGACAATTTTCTGGAACGGTCCTATGGGAGTTTTTGAAACCAAGGAATTTTCAAAAGGAACTTTTGCTGTGGCAGAAGCTTTAGCAAAAAATCCTGGTTTAAAAATTGTGGGTGGTGGTGATTCAGCAGCAGCTGCCGAAGCCTCAGGCTTTGCGTCACAAATGAGTCATATATCTACTGGTGGCGGAGCAAGCCTTGAATACTTACAAGGTGAAAAATTACCTGGTTTAGAAGTTTTAAGAGCCCGCAAACAATCTGAGAAGGACGTGGAGTCTTGATCGGCGGACAGCCGAGGAGACGGAGTTAGACTATGAAAAAAATATTCGCAGCGAACTGGAAACTTCAAAAAACGCCGACAGATGCCATTGCATTTTGTGATCTATTCAAAAAACAAATAGCTCATGGGTTTCTTGACCAACATGAAGTTTTTATTTTTCCGCAAAATTTTTCTCTGGCTGCTGTTGTTGACCAACTTAAATCAACAAAAGTTGTTGTTGGTCCACAACATGTTCATACTGAAAAATCAGGGGCATTTACTGGTGAAAACTCTGTGGAAATCGCCAAAAGCATGGGCGCTAAAGCCGTATTATTAGGCCACAGTGAACGTCGTCAGTATTTTAACGAAAATTCAGCTGCTTTAAATAAAAAAATTAAATTGGTTCAAGAATTAGGTTTAATTCCTGTTTATTGCATTGGTGAAACCTTAGCTGAACGTGAAAATAATCAAACGCAAAATGTTTGCGAAAAACAATTAACAGAAGTCATTTCAGATATTGATAAATCAAAAAGAATTGTGATTGCTTATGAACCTGTTTGGGCGATCGGTACTGGTAAAGTGGCGACAACTGAACAAGTTAAAGAAGTCCACTTACAAATTTATAATAAAATGAAAGCTTTAGGTTTTAATCAGTTTGAAATTTTATACGGCGGTAGTGTTAAACCTGATAATGCTAAGCAATTGGGTGAAATACCCCACGTCGACGGTTTTCTTATTGGTGGGGCTTCGTTAGAAGTCGATAGTTTTTTGAAAATTTGCGGGGCTTAAGTTTATTTGATTTCACCACAGTTAGCAGTGTAAACAGTGTTTTGAGCAGCAAAAAGAACATCGTAGCGTCCTTTTTCTTTAGAGGCTGTCATTTTTAAAATGCCTGCTTGAAGGTAAGCTCCACCAAAAATATCTTCTAAATCTGATGTAGACACAATAATATCTAACGCGCCTTTTTTAAGAGATTGATCAGATTGTGAATTTTCATAAACAATCGCTGGCGTATCATCATTCATGCTTGGAAAAAGCTTCACTTGAATTTTTTCACCACCCTTGTCATTTGATGAAATGATGATATCCATATTAGCGATATCTCCCATAAGGCAAACTAAAGTTTTTGATGTGTCTGCAGCAGTTGCAGATAGACTGATAAATAAAGATAGTGTCGCAATTAACGTTTTCATAATTTTTCCTTTTTTAATTTGTATTGTTTTAAGATTTTTTTAAATAATATTTTTAATCTTTAATAACTGAACAAGCTAATTCAATAAATTGACCGTCATTTTTTAGATCTTGAAGAAAAACATAACCTTTATTTTCAGTAAGTGCTTTTTGACTTAACTGAGTAAAAGTATGGTTCTGAGCATTTTCAATCATCATTTGAACGATGCGATTTGATTTAAACTGAACTGTAGCTTTCAAAACTCCTTGTTCGTATTTTAGAACAGTGTCGGTTGTAACAGCTTGGGTTTCGTTTTGGATTGAATTTTCATTAACAGCATCACCTGTTCTAGAAACACATTTGATCATGTCGGCTGAAGCAGTAGCAGATAAGGCAAGAGTCATAAGCACGATTAGTTTTTTCATAAGGTTTCCTTTTAGTTAAGTTCCAGTTTCTTTTAAGTGAAAACAAATAATTCCGCTAACATGATCAGCATCCATAACTAATGTGCCATCAGTAAAACCAGTTTCAGTTGTTAGAATTTCAATCGATTGGCCTTGCGTAGATGAGCATTTCGCAACACCTTTAAAATCTGGTTGTGTTTCAGAATCAACACATGTGAAGCCTTCGGCTATTTTGAAATCAAAAGACACAGTAAACCGATTATCTTTTTTAATCACATCAAGACGTTCAATATTTTGGCTGAACGGAGGCCTGCAGGATACGTTTAAATCCGCTGCTTGTGATAGTGTCCCAATAAATAAAATTAGACTAATAATTAGTTTTTTCATGAGATTTTTCCTTTTATTCATCACAAGGAGAAAGAACAACAACTTGATTTACACCAGATTTTATCTTAGTAAATGTCACAGAACGTAGGTGCTCAACACCATATTCTTGAGGGCTTGTTTTTGCTGTTGATCTTTCTGCAATCAAAACCATGGTGTTACCATTTTCAAGTTGTATAGTATCAAACCATGTTAACTCAAGACTAGCGTCACAGCGGGCAACTCCGACAACTTGTAGTGCAGTTAATTCTTGTGAAGTAAGTTCACTTTTTTCTGCGGCTTGTGCAGTATTGATTAGACCTAATAACGCTATTATAATTAGTTTTTTCATAAGGTTTGTTCCTTTTTTAAAGCTGTTAATTTTACGTTCATGAGTTTCTTTGCCAAAAGCAGTCCAAAATCAAATCCTGTATGTTAGATCTCGAAACAAAATACTGACTAAATGTTTTACATTGAGACAAATTTAGTTGGGCTTTATGGGCTAGTTTATTGTTTTTAAAGACGTCTGAATTGCATTTAAGGCTTTCGCGTCAAGTCAATGCACAGGCGAAAAAGCCACATTCAAATATAAGCGTATTGATGTAGGAATCAGATGGGTTCAGTTTTGCAATCTTAGTATTTCATCATAAACTAATATTGCAAAGGCGGTCACCGTGTCTGATATATCAAGCGAACTAGAGCACTGCCATTTTAGACGTTGTCACGTCTGTGGAACAATGAATGAGCGTGATTCCCAACTAGTAGATAAGTGTAGTGCCTGCAATAAATCGCTTGCGCCCTTTGTATTTTTTGACGAGAAAAAAGCCCTTGGCTTGTCGGCTGACGAAAGTCCTGAAGATCGGGCTAAAAAAACGTGCACCGTTAAAATAACAAGGCTAGCCACACAAACTATTTATCCACCAATTTGGGGTATTACCGTATACTGGTGACATGAAAGTTACCCCCCAAGATATTGCGAATGCCAGACAAACAATTAAAAATATCATTAATCTTACGCCCTGTGATTTTTCAAGATCAGCCACTGATATTGCAGGATCAGAAATTTATTTAAAATTAGAAAATACACAGCGAACGGGTAGTTTTAAAATCCGTGGAGCTTCCAATAAAATTATGAGCCTGACTGAATCAGAAAAGGCCCGCGGTGTAATTGCTTGTTCTGCGGGAAATC
>JANOOI010000040.1:0-3042 GCA_031421235.1 Bdellovibrio sp. | reverse complement strand
ATTTCATTTACAGATTCAATGCATCACCTATGATTAAGACTCACAGCGTGTTTTAAACTTCAGTCAAAGGATGACTCTATGAAATCACTTCGGGCCCCATTTTTTTTCACACTTATACTATCTTTATGCTCTTTACTCTCTTCAAACATCGCCTTTTCGCAATCACAAGCTAAAAAAAAATCAGATCACCTTCCGTTTTTAACTACAGGTAAAAAATCAGTTCTAGCAGATGTACAAATTCTTAATAAAGCCCAGATCCCTGTTCTAAAAACAGATATCACGGGGCAAGTTGGATATGCCGTGGTTAATAATATCGAAGAATTTAAAATATCAAAAATTGCTCATCAATTTGGTCGTTGCGGTAATTATGAATTCTTAGCGAACTATGAATTACCGCAGGAAAAAGTTTTTCAAGAATTAAACCTTGTTAACACAGCTCACGCGCAACAAGTGTCTTTATATAGACCTTTAAATGTCGTTAAATCCGAACGCGTTCAGCAAGCTATAAATGAATTACAAGCCAGCAAAATTAAAGAAACTGTTCTTTGGTTATCTAGTTATCCAACCAGGTTTAATAAAGGCCAATCTCCGAACGAACATATTCAACCCTTCATTGATCGTCTTAAAATTTTAGCTCAAAATTATTCTTACCCAGTTGAAATTTCACAAATTGCACACATATCAACGAAGCAAAAATCGGTCAAATTTTCTTTAACGGGAAAATCTTTGCCTAATGAATTTATTGTGCTGGGCGGACATCTTGATTCAATCAATGGCTGGTTTGGTGCGGGTCGTGCACCCGGTGCTGACGATAATGCGTCTGGTTCGGCTTCATTAGTTGAAGCCTTACGCGTGTTTTTATCACAGAATATTCAACCCGAACGCACTGTTGAATTTTACTGGTATGCAGGCGAAGAATCAGGGTTGTTAGGATCAGCTGAAATCGCCGAAGCTGCCAAAATAGACAATAAAAATATTAAAGCCGTTTTACAACTAGATATGACATTATTTCCAGGCAATGGTGCAAATACAATTGCTAGCATGTCTGATTTTACTGCACCTTGGCTACGTGATTACATGAATCAAATCAATAAAACATATATCAACGCAAACATACTGGATGATAAATGTGGGTATGGTTGCAGCGATCACGCCTCATGGCACCGTCAAGGCTATGCAACTTTATTTCCAACTGAAGCCACATTTAAATCTGTATTTAAACAGATACACACCGATAAAGATGTTGTTTCTTCAGTCATGAGTTTTGATCACGCTTTATTGTTTTCAAAAATTGCATTAATTTTCATGATGGATTTAAGCCAGCAAAATAGTTTTTAATTTAAGTAGGCATTGATGAAGCGGTTTTTAGTTCTTTTAATTATATTTCTATCAAGTTGGGCTTACGTAACTTCTGCTTCAGCTTCGGTTGTTTATACAAACGATGGCGTTATTAATTCACAGGCAGCTTCTGAAACCATTGTTTGCAAGGATTCAAAAAATAAGCCTGAAAATTTTAATAAACCCATAGTTATTTTGATTTCTATAGATGGTTTTAGAGCTGACTATATGCAAAAAATAAAACCGCCTTTTTTAAATCAGCTGAAACGTCAAGGCGTCTACTCACCGACAATGCGACCTAGCTTTCCGACTCACACTTTCCCCAACCATTATACTTTAGTCACAGGTCGCGTTCCAGGAACCCACGGAATAGTTAGTAATAAGTTTTTTGATAAAAAAAGAAACGAATTTTATAATTTTATGGAACCTAAAAATTCCAACGACGGTTCGTGGTATTTAGGCGAGCCTTTATGGAATGTCACTGAACGAAACGGCATGATCGCCCATTCATTTCACTGGGTTGGTTCAGAAGCTAAAATAAATGATATGACCCCGACTTGCTATGTTCATTTCGATGGAAACATCCCACCATCACAAAAAGTGACTAAAGTTATAGACTGGCTTAAACTACCGCCCGAAAAAATACCTCACTTTATAACTTTATATTTTTCAAACGTGGATTCAGCAGGTCACAAATACGGGACTGATTCACCTGAAGTAAAAACTTCACTTTTAGAAATAGACCAACAAATTGAACGCCTCTGGAAGCAAGCGCGTGCAAAAAAGAATAACAAAATTAATTTTGTTATCGTTTCTGATCATGGCATGAAAGATCTTAATCCTAACAATGTGATTTACTTAAGTCAGTACACAAATATTGACGAATTCATGATCGGTGATCGTGGCGCCGTGGTCATGCTTTATTCAAATGATGCCGTGAAAACTCGAAAGGCTTACTTAGATTTAAAGAAAAATGAAGGGCATTATAAAGTCTATTTAAAATCTGATCTTCCAAAAAATATTAAACTCATACACCCCGACCGTGTTGGCGACATTGTTGTTATTGCTGATTTGGGTTATTATATTATAGATCGTTCATTTACCGACAAACCTAGCCTTAATGCCGCTACTCATGGATGGGCTTCAAGTCATGCTGAAATGAAAGCTTTATTTTTAGCTGAAGGCCCCCAAATCGCTAAAAATAAAATTATACCTGAATTTCAAAATATTGATGTGTACCCGTTTATTTTAAATGTTCTAGGCTTGAAAACATCTGTGGCTTATGACGGCAATGCTAAAACATTACAGCCCTACTTAATTAAATAAACAGCGCGCTTGAATTGAAAATCTGAAACTGCCCCCGATAAATGCCCTTAGGGATTTGGTTTATGGGGTGTTTGTTTGCCCCATTTTCTCAACACAACTTAGATGAATTTATTATTATTAAAGTCCTGATACAACTTCATGTGATGATATAAATTTTCAACTTTTTTAGTCGTGCACCACGACCGTCTAGTAAGCCTTTTTATATCTGATCTCAACATCGCACAACGCTGATTTAATGCAAACATCGGATCAAAAACTTTCTTGAACTGAGCCGTGTACAAGCGCTCCCGTTTCTTCTCTTTCTGGTGTCTTGCAATGACTACTTCATGCATAGCATTTGGGAAAAACTCTTTCACATAACGACTATAAATCGTAGCC
>JANOOI010000039.1:0-9397 GCA_031421235.1 Bdellovibrio sp. | reverse complement strand
GTCTTTTAGTTGCAATTATTTTGTTTCAAAAAGATTTTCAATATTTACAAAGTTTAAGTTCAGATTTAATCACACAGCATTTAAATTTGAATGTGAATATTGATCAGGTTTTTTTAAAACTTCTATTAACTTTAATCTGTGTATCGTTAGGTTTTTTTGGTGGTGAATTTGTTCCACTAGTTGTTGCAGGGACTGGACTTGGTTTATGGTTATCACAGATGCTGGGTGAACTTTCTACTTTTGGTATTTTACTAGGTTCAGTGGGTTTGTTTTGCGGAGTGACCCGATTTAAGTGGACCGCTATAGCTATAGCCATCAGTTTATCTGGAATAAGTTCTTTTTTCTGGGTATTTATTTGCTATTCAGTATGCATTAATTTTTGCGGCGAGAAATCAATTTATAATTCTGAAATTAAAAATTAAATAACGAACAGTGAAACTAAATATAACCAATTTCACTAAAACCATCGATGGCTTCGTCGTAGTACCACAACTGACCTTGCTCAAGATCAAAATAAATACCATGAATTTGCATATCACGACGAACAATAGCCTCTTCGATAAATGGAAATGATTTTAAATTTTTTAAAGATGTAGAAATAGATTCTAGTTCGCATTCTTTACACAAGGTTTGTAAGTCAGCATGAGGAAGTTTAAGTAAAACTTTTTCTTTGGCCTCTTTGGCAATCGACATCCACTGCGAAACAAAGCCACCTTGTTTAACATTTTCAGGTTGAAACAAAGATTGAATACCGCCGCATTGGCGATGACCAAGGACTACGATGTTTTCAACTTCTAAGTTAACCACGGCAAATTCGATAGCAGCACTTACCCCATGAAAGCCCGTATTTGATTCAAACGGGGGTACAAGGTTTGCTACATTTCGCACAACGAAAACTTCACCAGGGGAAGTTGAAAATAAATTAGCGGGGTCAACACGTGAATCACTACAAGCGATCATCAAGGTTTTTGGCCGTTGGCCCGAACTTGCTAAGCGGTCGTAGACAGAGTTTTCTTCGCTAAAAAAGCGATCTCTGAACCGTCTAAAGCCAGCTACCATTTTGAGGATTTCTTTTTTCATAGGATTTATTTAGCTTTCTTAAGTGATCAGATCAACAGAAATTGATGGCTTAAAACAAAAATATCGTACTTACAGAGCATACCTTGGATTTATGAATAGCTTTTTAACTCATGTGAGGTTTCTTTAATATTTTTTATAATCAAATCACAGATTGAAATGGCTATTTTAACATCTGTGGAATTTTCTAAACTTTCGCTTGTTTCTGATAAACAGGTTGCACCGACTGTTTTAGACGATCCTTTTAGTTTATGTCCCAATCTATTTAATTTTAAGATATCCTTACTTTCTGAAGCTTCACGGATTTCTGATTCGAAACTATCCATTGAGTTCAGAAAACTGTGAACAACTTTCTTTTGGTTATCAATGCCGATAGCCTGTCTTAATTTTTCAAGAGTTTTTTTATCAATAAACAAAGGCTTCGAATCTGCTAGTAAGGCTTTTGCAATGACTTCTCTTAATACAAAAAAATCAACTGGTTTAGATACAAAACCGTCCATGCCTGCATTCAAGCAACGTTTTTCATCATCTTCAAAGGCATTAGCAGTTAAAGCAATGATTGGAATCATATTTCCTTTTCGACGAAGAATGCGTGTTGTCTCGAAGCCATCCAGTAATGGCATTTGGCAATCCATCAAAATAAAATCGAAACGATGATTTTCAGTCAGGGCCGTGATGACTTCTTCTCCATTTGAAACAACAACCGATTCAATACCCAGTCTTTCAAGTAATGATTGTGCTACGATTTGATTGGTTGGGTTATCTTCAGCAACTAAGGCTACAAGACGATGGCTGGCATCAATTGGAAGTATTGTTAAACTTTCATTTTCAATGCCAGAAGCTCTGAATGTTGGCGTATGATTCAAAGGCTGTTTAGAAAATTCATTAAATTTTAGTTCAAAAGAAAACTGACTCCCTTGACCAAGTTGACTAGAAACTTCAATTTTTCCATTCATCGCCTCAACGATACTTTGACTTATTGATAACCCAAGGCCAGTACCTGGTTCCCCAGTGGTTCCAGTTTTTTTAAGCTGTGTAAAAGGCTTAAAAAGATCTTTCTTTTGTTCGTCAGAAAGTCCGATACCCGTATCCTGAACTGAAAACATAATCGAGCAATTGGTTTCTGTTTTTTGGTTCACTTTAGCACGCAGAACAATACTGCCTATTTGAGTAAATTTAATCGAATTACCAACTAAATTAAAAAGAACTTGGGAAAGTCTTTCTGAGTCTGCTGTGATTTCTGAAGGAACAGCTGGATCAATTTCGTAATTGATGTGAATAGATTTTTTCGCTGCTTGTGGTGAAAGGGTTAATAGAACTTGATTAAACACATCAACAATTGAAAATGATGAATTCACGAGTTCAAGTTTACCACTTTCAATTTTTGAAAAATCGAGTATATCATTAATAATTCTAAGAAGCGTTTTGCCAGACTGTTGAATTGTTTTTGCTAATTTTTGTTCTGCGGTGTTCAGTTGAGAAGAGACTAAAATATCTGACAAACCAATGATTCCATTAAGAGGTGTTCTAAGTTCGTGACTGACAGTTGATAAAAATTTTGATTTAAGCACTGATGCCGAATCGGCAGCATCTTTCATTTTCTGAAGATTCTGAATAGTTAATATTTTAATTCGATCTTCATCGCGTTTTGAATAAATAGCTAAACCAATTAGAATAATGGCAATAATAACCGATGTGATTGACCAGTAGATTAGTCGATTCACAAAACTGGCTATTGTTTCACTGTGATAGTCAAATCGTGATTTTTCATTTTTTGACATACTATCGATGATTGAATCAATTTGTTTAAGGGGGTGAAGTCCCATTATTTTTTGATTAGAATTTAATTGAATAAACTGATTTCTTAATTGTTTGAGAAGCTCTTGCTGATCGCCAGATCGTGAAGCTAAATCAAGAGCTTGATCTAAAGCTGAAATTACATTTGTATTCAGGGTATAGATCGCCTCAGTTGAATCATCTACAGCCTTATTTGTATTCTTGTCTAATGCCCAATCTTTTAATTGAATTTTTAAGTTATTATACGCATCTTGGGCTTCGACAGAATTTTTTTTATCCAAAAAAGCTGTGTTTATTTCAAACACAGCATCCAGTGAAATTACAATCGAGAATAATAAAATGACAAGACCAAAAATTAAAAACATCTGACTTCTTAGTTTTGCTTTATACATTTCCATATTCTAACATCCTGATTATTCAAGTCATTGGCTAGTAATTGGTCGCTGCAATAAGCCATAGACAGTTTCGATCGTTTCGTGAACATTAAGTGGTTTTTGAATGTAAATTGGCGCACCAAGTCCTGCTAAGTGCTTTTGTAGTTTCATTGGATCTATGCTTGAGATGAGTAAAAAATTGCCATTGAGTTGATGATTAAATCGTTGCCATAAATCTATTCCTGTTAGTGATCCGGATAAAAAAATATCAGAAACGACTAAATCAAAAGGTGTCCCTTCCATTTGTGCGATAAAAATCATCTCATCGGCTTCAGCAACGCTAGTGGCCCATGATACAATCGCTTTTTCTGCAGCTCGTTCAATGATGTAGTCCCAAAAAGGTTCCTGGGTCATATCATCTTCAACGACTAATATTCTTGGGCGTGTAACATGTTGTTTTTGGGCTTGAAGTTGTTCTTTTGAATTTGATTTCGTTTCAATATTCGATTCCATAAAGACCTCCGTGTTGTAGTTATCATCGGGCGTCTATGCGGATGGCTTATTGCATTTATGTGGAGAGTTTTCCATATCAACAAAAGTTGACGTTCTGCAGAAATGAAATATTATAAAGTCTAGAGGTTTGCGAATGAAAAAGCATATATTGTGTATTGAAGATGATGATACAATTCAAACTCTGGTTGAAGTTTCTTTGACAGATTACTTAGTTCACAAAGCCAAATCTCTTAAAGAAGCGGAAAAAGAGCTCAGTCAATACAGCTTTTCGGCATTAATTATGGATATTGAGTTGCCTGACGGAGACGGTCTTCGTTTCTTAAGTCAAATTATGCAACAAGAAAAATATAAAAAAATACCCGTGTTAGTTTTAAGTCATCATGTTGAAATTTCAAATAAAGTGATGGCTTTTTCTGTTGGAGCTGAAGATTTTATTGGAAAACCATTTGATCCCATTGAGTTGAATATCAGATTGACAGCCAAAATTAAACGCCGAGATGCTGAACAGGATGAACAAAAAATTCGTAAAATTGCAGATGTTCTTTTAGATTTTGATCGTCAAAAATCTTTTCAAGTTGTTGGCTTTAAGGAAGTTGATTTAAATTTAACAAGTATAGAACTTAAAATATTTTCCACTCTGACGAAGCGTCTTGAACAAGTGTACTCTCGTGATCAGCTGATGAATTTAGTTTGGGGTGAGACCTTTATATCAGATCGAACCGTTGATAGTCATATTGCACATCTTCGTCAAAAAATTGAACCTACAGCTATTGCGATCGAGACTTCAAAAAATTTTGGTTATCGCGCTGCTATGAAAACCAATATGAAAAATAAAAAATAAAAATCCCCTCGATTGAATTCACAAAAGAGGGGATTGGGTGCAAGGACACATTAACTTGTTAGCTTAGGGGATGATTAAGCTTTTGAGTTGCTAGCTTTGATTACGTGGGCCCCTTTATCTTTATGAGATCCTTTTTTCTTTTTTCCAAATTTAGCAATGTGGTCTGCAGGTTGAGCTAAAGCTTTTTGAGATTCTTCTTGTGTTTGATTCATTTGAGGCGCTGGAACCTGTTTTGAGCTTGATTCAGCTGCAAATAATGATGTCTCGGCTAAAGTTACAAGAGCGATTGCTGTGATGATAAGTTGTTTTTTCATAAGTTCTCCTAGGTTTCTTCGGGGCGATATTGCCTCCATGTCATTAATATCGGACATGGATTTGTAGCACGTACTAATTTAATGTGGAGATTTCTACATACTGAGAAAATGGGTCAAAAATACAAAAAAGCATGATTTAAGTCCTGCTCTTTTAAAAAGATATCTAAAATGTATAGGTCGAATTAGTTTATTCGCAGTCTTCGTTAGCCGGTAAACCGCTTCCGCCTCTTTCGCAAAGCATGATGATTGATGAATCCTTATCCATGCTTTTGATTTTAAATGTGACTTCTTCAACAGTGATTTCATTCATGTAAGCAACAACTTCACCTTTAGATTGCTTAAGAGTACACATTTCTTTTTCCGTTTTGATAACCTGTAAAACTTTTACCGACACAACAGGTATTTCGCCTAATGCTTCAGTTGATAAAATTCCATTGTCTAAATGAACATAACCATCAGCAGAAGAACAGTTGTCCCACATATCGCTGGCCATAGTGCTTTGGCTAGTTAAAATGATTAATCCAATAATACACGGTAATAAAAGTTTAGCTTTAGACATGGCGGGGGCTCCTTAGTTATTAAACGTCATATTAAACGAATTAGTTTTAATAGAAACTGTCAGGATTCTAACAGGTAAAAGATGCAATTTTTCGATTGTAAATGGTGTTTTTTGTGTCTAAATTTTAACAATGAGAAATTTTATTCAAAAATTATTTATTGGCAGTTTATTTTTAGTTTGTTTGTTAAGTTGCGGGTCTGTTGAAGTTAGACAATCTGATCCATCTTTGATGAGCCCAGAAAACCAAGGCCGAATAGGGCTTGGGGGCGGTCTTGAAGTCGGTTCTTTAGATCAGTATGAATTAACTCCGGATGCTAGCCGAAGACCGCCGATACTTAAAAATGAAAAATTAAATTCCAGCCCTGATCTTCGTGGTGGTTTAAATTATGCTTTCGACCGTAATTTTGAATTAGGTGCAGCGCTAACAGCTTACTTAGGGATGAAGGGTCATATTAAATACAGTTTTCTAACTGAATCAAGTTCTCCTTTTAAGCTGGCTGTTTATGGACAAGTTTTTTTTGATTCTACAAATAGAACCGGCGATCAAAGCGGAAATTTCGGAGCTGGGGGCTATAACTGGGCAGCACGGGGGCAATCACGGTTAACAGTTTTCGGGCCGTCATTGGGCTACAGATTTAATGATGAAGTTTTAATTTTTGCTAATTATGGTATTGGTAGCTCAGCTTTACAACTAAAGATCAGTCAAGATCCTGGATCAGGTGATCCAGGCGGAGTTTTCACGACTTCAACCAAAGCTAACGTTAGTAACCTTGGTTTAGGATTGGTTTTAGGAAAATCAACACCGTTTACAATTGGTGCAACTTACACTGTAAAAAAATGGCAAGATGAAAAATTAGGCCAACAATATAACACAGCTTTATTTGCTGGTGTTAATTTTTAGACTGAAATAATTCAAGGTAAAAATACCCAGACTATCTTCCTCTGAAGAAAAAAGCCCATATTATAAGTACAAAAATCCCAGGAACGCCCAGGAAATAAAGTAAAATTGGCACTGCTATTTTTCCATTTATGTTATCGATAGTTGTTTCTAATTTCATAATGTCTCCTTCAAATTATTAAATAAGTTACTAAATTAAATATTTTTTGCCCAAATCTCAGCTGATTCTGAAGGTTTTCTTTTTTTGTCTTCATCCATTTCTTCTTCTTCGTCTTCTTCACTAAACTGACTGAATAATCGTGAATATTCTTTTCCGATTTCGATACGTTCAGTTGCGTCGAATTCTTTTCGAATTCTTTTGAAAAATTCTTTTTCTTCTTCTTTAATATGGTGATCAACAAGCTCTGCTAAAACTTTCACTTTGGCCATCCATTTATCGTCATTACTTCCGATATAGTCGATTTCTTTAAACAACGTATCTGCAATGGCATGTTCAGTATCACCTTCGTAGCCCTCGATGCGCAAATCATCACCTTCAGCTTCTTCTTTCATATGAATATAAAGGCTTTCTTCTTCAGCTTTAGCATGCGCCGTTAGAGCCCGTTTAAATTCGATGTAGGCAGGACGTTTTTTCATTATTTCGACTTTAGGATCTTTAAGTGTTAAAATAAGTTTTTTCAGCGGTGCATGGTCTTTCAAGATTAAAGATGTAATATCATCAGAACGACTAATAGCTTTAGTTCCCATTTTAACTTTCTTTGTTTTCAAATTTTTAGTTTTCTTAGTTTTCATAGATATCTCCATTTGTTAAACGTTGTGATCTTTTATACAAAGCAATCGTTAAGCCAAAATCAGAGCAGTTCAGAACAGTTGAGAACATTTTAGGGATATATAGACGATTAGATAATTGAGACATGAGTACTTTTTCCCCGTCACGTTGCCCAATGACCCCGTTAAAAATAAAATTTTAATTTTCACTTAGCCAGATCGTTTTAAAAGCTGATTCAGATTTGGCAATGGTCTTGCAATCTGCAAGATCGATGATGTCGATAGATATCAACAAATGCGAATCAACCATATAAACAGGAGTAGTTATGAATTCTGATAAAGAAAAAACAATGAATAAAGGTGATCGTTCTGATTCATCTTCAAAAGTGAACGCTCAACAAAACGAACGGTCTGACAAAAAACAATCAGATCACAAAGATGACAGAAACCAGCAAGGTTCTGGAACAGGTCAATCTAAGTTCGGTAAACAAAACCAAACTGACGAAAAGCAAGGTCAGACTGACGACAAAAATAAAAGACATTAATAGTATCTATAGTGATAAATTTAAAAAATTTTAGATTTATCGAGGTATAGAGCCCATCTTAAATAAGGGGCTCTATATCAAATTTATTAAAATATTAATTTAAATAGAAAGGTAGTTTATATGATACTTATAAAAAAAATAATAACATTTTCATTTTTGGCGACAATTTTAAGTGCAACATCATTTTCACAGGTTGGTCAGGATAATTCTGCAGTTAATGAAAGAGACAATTCGGTAACAACAGTTACTGCAGATCAACAAAAAGTAAACCAGACTGATACGCAAATCACAGCTCGTATTCGCCGGGATATAATGAAAGAAAAAAGTCTTTCAACTTATGCTCAAAACGTCAAAATCATTTCTATAAACGGACAAGTGACACTGAAAGGTCCTGTTAGATCAACGAATGAACAAAATACTATTTTAAAATATGCACGTTCAGCAGCCGGAGCTTCAAACGTCATTAATGAAATGGCAGTAACCCCAGAAAAAACAAATTAGCATTAACTTAAAAAGGAGAATTTTATGGATAGCAAAAACAAAGTAGTTCTAGGAATTTATCAATCACGTTCACAGGTCGAAAGAGCTGTAGATACACTAAAAGCCGATGGCTTTTCAGCATCAGATATTTCTGTGTTGATGCCAGATAGTTCAGGATCTCAAGATTTTGCTCATACAAAAGGAACTAAAGCCCCAGAAGGCGCAGCGACAGGAGCAAGTGCTGGTGCAGTTATTGGTGGAACGCTGGGTGTATTAGTTGGAATTGGCGCATTAGCGATTCCTGGTGTTGGACCATTCATCGCAGCAGGTCCTATAATGGCCGCAATGGCTGGTGCCGGAGTTGGTGGAGCAGTCGGTGGAGTCACAGGTGCTTTGATCGGACTTGGAATTCCAGAATATGAAGCTAAACGTTACGAAGGTTTTGTCAAAGAGGGCGGAATTTTACTGTCTGTTCATGCTGATAGTTCTGAAGAAGTTGGCCGAGCAAAACTATGTCTTAAAAATACAGGTGCAAACGATATTTCTTCAACTGATGAAACAAAAGGTGGATGGAAAGCTTCAACTTTTCTAAGTAAAGATTCGACAACTACCATGGGAACAAATACGACTAATACAAGAAGTCCAGGTTCAAAACATTTGTACGAATAAATTTTTAACAATTAACAAATAAGTAAGGAGATCTTATGCTTGATTCATCAAATCCGAATAAATCAAAAGATTCTAAAGTTTCACAAAAGTTTAAGGATTCAATGGACGGCGGAAGTCATCCTCATGTTAACGGCGCTGCTAGTTCTAATCCTGTGAAGGCAGATGAAAGCCATGCAGAAGGTACAGTTACAAAAGCTATTGAAAATCAAACAGCTAAAATACCCTCAGGTGTTTATCTAGCTTTAGCATTCGGTTCTATGATTATATCTGCAGGTTTAGCAGCTACTTCAGAGAAAAAAGGAATGGCTAATTTTGTTGGTCTTTGGGCTCCATCAATTTTATTATTGGGTATTTATAATAAGATTGTGAAAACTCACGGATCAGATGCTGAACAAACTACTTTACACTAAGTAGAGACAATTAAATTTCGATTGATTTTTAGATCAGTGATTTCACTACGGTGGGGTCGCTGATTTTTTTTGTTATATCTGTGCGAAATTAAATGGTGCCCAAGTCCAAGAAGTAGACGAACCGCATTTGTCCTGAGGTTACCCTGGTATAA
>JANOOI010000038.1:0-8660 GCA_031421235.1 Bdellovibrio sp. | reverse complement strand
ATCCCACCCATGGTTTTTTCGAATTCTTCACTAAATCAATGATCTCTTGATTTCGTTCGGCAGTGTCTTCGTTAAGGCTCAAAACCGCAACCAGAGCATCAGAACTTTTAATCACGTCATGCGCTTCTTTTTCTAAAAAGCTATTTAATCCTGATGTTGATTTTACTAATCCAGGAGCATCAATAAAAACAATTTGCCCTTTTTCAGTCGTGTGTAAACCGATAATTCGACGTCTGGTCGTTTGTGGCTTGCTAGTCACAATGGATACTTTTTCTTTAACCAGAAAATTAAGCAGCGAGCTTTTTCCAGCGTTGGGTTGTCCGATTAGTCCTAAAAATCCAGATCTATATGTGCTCATATTTTTTTTCCATTCGTTTCTTGTATGTTTTGAATTAATAATTTTGCAGCCATTTGTTCAGCCGCTTTTTTGCTTTTGCCTGTTGCCCTAAATTTTTCAACTTCGCCTGAACTATCAACTAGACTTACGGCGACTAAGAATTCAGGATTATGTGACGGCCCCTGAGTCGATACCAGTTTGTAATCAGGCGATCCTAATTTAAATTTTTGTGATAATTCCTGCAGCCTGGTTTTATAATCTTTTTCGTATTCTAGATCGGGCTTTATAATATGTATGTCTTCAATAAACTGATTTTTAATCCAGTTTTGAATATAAACAAATCCAGCATCGAGATATAAAGCGCCTAACAGGGCTTCATAAGCCGAAGCTAAAACGCGTGGCTTTAAATGGGATTCTTGCTCTTTTTCACCAGGGCCTAAAATTAAATAATCATATAACGCTAATTTATGACCTTTTTCAGCTAAAACACTTTGATTCACAAGGCTGGCTCTTTTTTTAGACAGCATACCTTCATCATCATGAGGAAACATTTCCATTAACAATTCTGCAAGCACACTACCTAAAACTGCATCGCCTAAGAATTCAAGTCGTTCATTATGGGCCTTTGTACGACTTTCTAAAATACAAAAACTTTTATGCGTTAAAGCTTCATATAATAGTTTTTTATTGTTAAAAGTATAATTAATTTTCTTTTCTAATTTTTTTGACGTCATCATAGAGCAATGCCTCCTGATATTTCGCCTGATATCTCTCCTACCAGAAAACCTTCAGATTGATCAAATTCAACTGATTTAATAAGGACTGGCACTTCTTTTCCTAAGTAAGGATTTAAAACTTCTTCGCTGGCATTAATTCTAACTGGCCAATAATTTCTAGCTAAACCCTGATTCTTACGTGAAGCTTTATTCAGAATTAATGTTTCTAATGTCTGACCAACTTGCTTCAAAGCTTCGGATTGATAGCGGTGAAGACTTAATTCACGCAAGCGTGCAGCACGTTCTTTACGTACATGGAAATGAATTTGATCAAATGTGGCTGCTTTTGTACCTGTTCTTTCGCTGTAAGGAAACACATGTAGTCTTGTCCATGGTGTTTCTGAAAGAACTTTATATGTGTTTTCAAACTGACTTTCACTTTCTGTGGGAAATCCTGCGATCACATCCATGCCAACAAAAACATTTTTAACATTTGAAATCTTATGTAACATATCGCGGACTTGCGTTTCACTGTACTTACGTTTCATCTGTGATAGCACATCCGTGTCAGCGCTTTGAATGCTCATGTGAAAATGGGCGCATAATCTATTATTATCAAACAGTTTTAATAATCGATCTGATATTTCAATAGGTTCTAATGATGATAATCTAATTCTTGAAATCGACGTTTTTTCTAATACATTTTCGATCAAGTCATCTAGACCTAATGTTTTGCCGATATATGACGTATCTTCATAATCACCAATGTGCACACCAGTTAAAACAACTTCTTGAATTATATTTGCTTCCAAAGACTTTATTTTTTCAACGATATCATGTATTGGAATCGAACGACTTTTCCCGCGGGCATAAGGAATAATACAAAATGAACAAAATGAATTACAGCCATCTTGAATTTTTAAAAAACTTCGGGTGTGAGAAAGCTCTTCACCGCCGTGGGCTTCAAGGTCTTCTTTTTTGAATATGTTGGATTTGAAAACTTTTTCAGTCAGTTCACCATTAAAATGTTTTTTAAGTAAATCTGGCAAAAGACCTTTATGTGAATTTGCGATGACTAAATCAGCACCAGCTAGATTTTCAAATGCTCCGGTATCGACTTGGGCTGCACACCCCGTGACAACAATAGTTGAAAATGGCTGTTGAGATTTAATCTTGCGAATTGCTCTGACAGCTTCTTTAGTGGCTTCCGCTGTGACAGCACAGGTGTTCAAGACGTGAATTTGATTTTTAGTTTTATCTAGTTTTGAAATAGAACTTAAAACAGGGCTAAATCCATTTTGTGATAAATTTTTTTGAATGAGGCCAGCGTCGTAAGTATTAACTTTACAGCCAAACGTATGAACTACAACTTGATCCATCCGCCCCCCAATAAGTGTTGCTCTTCACTGTAAAACACAGCCGCTTGCCCAGGTGTTACGGCCCGTTGGGCTTCTTCAAAATGTAAATCAAAACCGTAATCCGTTTTTTTAGCTACAGCACTTGCGCTTTTATGCTGATATCTGATTTTAACTTTGAGCTTTTGTCCGTCTTCAATATTTTGCAACAAATGAGGTTCGACCACTTTAACATCATGGTAATACAGATGTTTTTCATCACCCACCCAAACTGTATTATCAGCAGGGTCAATTTTGATCACGAATAACTTTTCATGATACGTCATTCCTAATCCACGGCTTTGTCCGATAGTGTAAAGGTGGATACCTTGATGATTAGACATCACTTCGCCTGTTGGGAATTTTTTTATAAGACCTTTTTTAGTTTCAAGGATTTTTGGATCTACATTTTCTGTAATGAACTGATCATAACCTTTAGAGCCCACGAAGCAGATTCCGGTTGAATCTTTTTTCTTGGCCACAACTAAACCTTTGTCCTCAGCTATTTGTCTGACTTCTGGTTTTTTTAAATGGCCTATCGGGAATATTAAATGCGGGATGATCGCTGGATCAATCGTGAAGAGAAAATACGTTTGATCTTTCCAATCGTCTTCAGAGGTCTTAATGACCATTTGGTTATTTTTGTTGGTCACAATTTGCGCGTAGTGGCCAGTGGCTAAATAATCACAATCAAGTTCTTTCATTTTTTGGACCAGATGATCAAATTTTAAATACGTATTGCAATTCACACACGGAAGCGGAGTTTCACCTTCTAAGTAAGCTTTGATAAAAGGATCAATAACTGAAGCTTTAAACTTAGCTTCGCAGTTTAAAACATAAAATGGAATATCTAATTTATCGGCAACTGATCTAGCATCATCAACATCTAAGCTTGAACAACAAGTCCCGCTACCTTCTGTGATGTCACAATTTGTGTAGTCCCACACTTGCATTGTCGCACCAATAACTTCATAGCCCTGATCTTTTAAAAGTGCTGCAGCAACGGATGAATCGACTCCTCCACTCATGGCCACAAGAACTCTTTTTGAAGACGATACTTTAGACATGAAGAACCTCTTCCGTGGATAAAGATCTTAATCTTGCTACGATCTTAATTAATTCAGTGATAAATAAATCAATATCTTCTTTTGTGGTCATCCAACCAAGGCTTACGCGTAATGAATTTTGAGCTTCAGCTTTTGTTAAACCCATAGCTAAAAGTGTTGGACTTGGTTCAGGGTTTCCACTGCTGCATGCAGCGCCAGTGCTTACGGCAAAGCCTTGAATATCAAGACTGACTAATAATGTTTCCCCATCACAACCCTTGATGACCAAACTAGATGTGTTTGGAAGTCTTGTTGAATCATGACCTGTTAACGTGACGTGATGAATTTTATTTAAAATTTCATTTTCAAAATAATTTCTTAATTCAAGAATTCGTAGTTGTTGCTTTTCGATTTCAGAAAGTTGATCCAACATTAATCCAAATGAAGCTATGGCTAAAATATTTTCAGTCCCGCCACGTCTAGAACGTTCTTGGCCTCCGCCATGAATTAAATTAATGTAAGGTGAATTCTTTCTGACGAACAAAACGCCACAACCTTTCAAGGCATAGAACTTATGGCCTGAAAACGTTGCGTAATCAATTTGTAGATCTTCAAAATCAAAATTTATTTTTCCAAAAGCTTGAACGCAATCAGTGTGCATTAATGTGTTATTTTTTTTAACCAGCGCTGCAATTTCTTTAATCGGGAACACATTACCCGTTTCGTTGTTAGCCATCATCACACTGACCAAAGCTGTTTTTTCATTTAGATGTGATTTAATGAACTGAATATCCATTTCACCAGTGCGCGTAATAGGTATGTAATGAACCACTGCGCCCAAAGTTTCTAAGTACTGCATCGTTTTTAAAACACTGGGATGTTCAACTTGTGAAACAATAAATTCATTTTTAATTTTATGATCAAACGGATTATCAAAACCATAAGTTGACCATACGGATTTTAAAACAGTGTTATTTCCTTCGCTGGCACCAGAATTAAAAACGATTTCTAATGTGGAGCATTTTAAATAATCGGCTATTTTTTTTCGTGTTTCACGTAAAATGGCTTTTGGAGACCTGCTTGATAAATGGATTGACGAGGGGTTTCCCCATGACAAAAGTAAATCTGTCATGTTCAAAAGAACATGATCATGCAATGGCGTTGTCGCATTATAATCTAAGTAGATGATTTCTTTGGACATAGGTCTTGGTTTCTACAGTAAAAAACCAATTTTGAAAAGTTTTAACCATGTCTTAACGTTTTTCAGTACTGTGTCTGTTGGTTCGCCAGATGTATTTTTTTTGTATAAGGTTTTTGTTTATGCCTTGGATAGACAGTCTTTGGATTGTAAATCATCCACATAGGTCTATCTGCTGCTTTGTATTCGATATAGCTGTTTTGGGGTTGGGCCAACACTGTCGCTAATAGTAAAAACATCCGTATTTTCATCAGCTTCCTCCTGAAACTTAGACTGCTTTTTAAAGACAGTTAAACTGTAGCCTTGGGTTAATAACCCAATTCGTCGTCTTAAAATAAGACATTTTGAACTATTTACAGGCTGCTATTTCGGACACATCAAAATTTTAGCTGGCAGACCCAGTCTTTTTTTTAAATTTTGAAGTGCAGTCAGCCGATGAGAAGTCATGATTTCAAACTCATCATGGGAAAATCAATTCAAGAATGCTGTGCTCTCTGTTGAAGAACTTTTAGCTGGTGGAGACATTTCTTTAACGGGGAAATCAAGGATAAGAATTGCTCTTGAACATGGTTATTTGTCATGGGATGAATATTCACAGTGGTGCGTAGATCAACACGGCTGCACACTGCTGAAAAAACTAAATAAAAAACAAACTACACAACTTAAAGACATGTACCACGAACAAAGACCTTTATTAAGTCATCTTCAAAATTTAAACGAAGATTTAATAGCTATTGAAAGCTGGGATGGTCACCCACTTGTATTAGGTCTTGAATACCAAAAAGATGTTTTTGAAGCTCAAAATTCTATTTTTATACTTTGTCATCCTGATATATTAACAGAACTTATTCAGTCGGAAGAACGCATTTATAATAATGATGAGACTTATTCACAGATGAGCTCTGATTCTTTAGAAATGCCGGCAGGCCTTGTTGAAATGACAAGTACAAAATTATCACCATTAACTTCACCTCTGGTATCACCTCTGGTATCACCTCTGGTCAAAGAATCGCATTCTGAAATAAATGAATCTTCAAGTATTTCATCAACAGCGCCTAACCGTAATATCTGGCAAAACATCGACAGCCAACATCAAAATTTTTCTTCACAAGCCAGAAAACAGTTTGATGCTTATTTAGTTTTAAAAGTTAATTCAGCACAAAAAACTGAACTTTATAAAATGGATGAGGATTTAGAAAAAGAAGAACTTCATTCAAAATTATTCGAATATGACTTAAATCAAGACAACCCTTTTAAAAATGTTTTCACTAATCAAATTACTGAAACATTTAATATTAATCAATTGGGCTTAAGCATTCTTGATTTTAAATATGCGTGTATTTCAGCCTTAAAATTAGGTCCAAAAGTTGTGGGTTTTTTAGTGGGATTTAAAACAACCCATTTATCACAAGACGATATTTCAACATTAGAATCAATCAGCGAAAAAGCAGTTTAGTTTGTATTTATAACTAATTCTCGTCGTTCTTCACTTATCAGTTTAAAATATAAATTTACTATGTTCCAATCAATGGGAAGATCTTTTTGATTAATTCTCACAGACCATTCGATAAAAATAATATCATAGCTATTAGAAAACAAATCCCAAAAGCCAACCGAATCAACTTCAGTTTCATCATTTAAACGATACAGATCAACATGAGCAATTTTTATTTTTTCGTTCTGGTAATCCTGAATTACGCTGAATGTTGGTGATGAAGCTTGCAGATTAAAAAGCTTACAATATTCAATAACAAATGTTGTTTTACCAGCACCCAGACCGCCATTCAGTAAAATTATATTTTTCGAAGCGTTCAGCATGGACTGTAAAGTCATTATTGCATAATTCAAGTCTTCAATGTGTTTAATTTCTAAAACCTGTTTCATTTTATTAATTTTTTTTGAATATTTTTGGTCGCTTTTAGAAGACCTTCTTCGACAGCATAACAAATCAAACTGTGCCCAATATTAACTTCGGCTAAGTGCTTTAACTGAGTTATTTTTTTAGCATGATCGTAATCTAAACCATGCCCCGCATGCACACCTAAACCCAAATCGTGGGTCATCAATGCTGATTTTTGTAGACGCAGCCATTCACTGGTTTTTGCTTTACCCTTGGTTAATACCCATTTCCCGGTGTGAAATTCAACAGCATCGGCACCTGCATCTTTAGACGCAATCACTTGATCCGATTCTGGATCAATAAAAAAACTGACCTTAATTTTTTTCTTTTGCAATTGTTCAGTCATTATTTTTAATTTTTCGAAAGACTTTAAAACGTTTAATCCGCCTTCTGTTGTTAGTTCTTGTCTTTTTTCAGGCACAAAACAGACCCAAGCCGGTTTTTGTTGTAAAGCCATTTTTATCATTTCTTTTGTGGCACCGATTTCTAAATTAATTGGCAGCGGAGATTTTTTTATCAGATATTTCACATCATGATCTTGAATATGTCTTCGATCAGATCTTAGATGAATTGTGATTTGATCAGCACCTGCTTGTTGACAGATTTTACAAAGTTTTAATAAATCAGGATAGACTGTTGTCCCACCTCGGACTTGTCGTAGTGTCGCAGCATGATCAATGTTAATACCCAGACGTATTTTTTGATTTGATTTCATTAGCTTAATTCTTTTTCTAAAAAGTGGGCAATTTCTTCTGCAATTGCAGAAATTTTAGCTTTCGACGGCCCTTCAACTAATATCCGAATCAAGGGCTCAGTTCCTGAAAATCGGATGAATAAGCGGCCTTCACCCTTGAGCTCTTTTTCTTTTTCAGCAATGAGTTCTTTGTAGCCCTTCATTTCACTGAGTTCTTGTTTACGCCGGACACGACAGTTAATTAAAATCTGCGGCACATCATCATAAATTTCTGAAAGTGTACTTAGTTTTGTATTCGTTTCTTTCATCACAGATAGCACATTTAACGCTGCAACTGTGCCATCGCCAGTTGTTGAGTGATCAAGAAAAATGATATGGCCAGATTGCTCTCCGCCCAAATTGTAATTCCCTTTTCGCATTTCTTCGACGACGTGTTTGTCGCCAACATTTGTTTTGATGGTTTTAATTCCATGTTCTTTTAATTTTTTTTCTAAACCAAAATTACTCATTTGAGTTACAACAACAGTATCATTTTTAAGTTGTTTTTTATTTTTCATATGCAAAGCGCAGATGGCAATAATTTTATCACCATTCATGATGCGGCCTTGTTCATCCACCATAATGACTCTGTCAGCATCGCCGTCTAAACCTATTCCCACATCAGCACGGTATTGAACGACAGCTTGTGAAATCAATGCGGGATGAAGAGCCCCAGACTTGTCATTAATATTTGTACCATTCGGTTGCGATCCTAGCTGAATCACTTCAGCACCCAACTCTTCAAAAATAGCTGGAGCAACCTTGTAAGCCGCGCCGTGCGCCGTATCTAAAACTATTCTTAAACCATCTAATGAGTATTCAAGCGGAAAAGTACTTTTCGTGTGAACAATATATCTGCCCTGAGCATCATCAATACGTCTGGTTCTACCGACTTCTTTTGACGGTGGTAAAAGACTTAATAAATTATCTTCAGCGACTAAACGTTCAATTTCTTTTTCTAATGTGTCATCAAGTTTAAAACCATCCGGGCCAAATATTTTTATACCGTTATCTTGATAAGCATTATGTGAAGCAGAAATAACAATCCCTGCAACAGCACGCATAGTTCGTGTTAAATAACCAATTCCTGGTGTTGGTAACGGGCCAACAAGTTGAACGTAAATTCCCATGGAATTTAAACCGCTGGCTAATGCTTGTTCAATCATATAACCCGAAAGCCGGGTATCTTTACCGATGACAACTTTATAGTTTTTAGATGCTGATTTAATTTTATGCGTACGAATTAAATACCCGATAGCTTGACCAATTTTAACGACCACATCAGGAACCATCGGAAATTGATTAGCTGTTCCGCGAATACCGTCAGTTCCAAAAA
>JANOOI010000037.1:0-7341 GCA_031421235.1 Bdellovibrio sp. | reverse complement strand
TTTCAAAAAGGAACTGATTCGCATTATTTTTTTCGAAATTGTCGAGTTGATCTCTTTTATCGATCTTAATGACACCAGATTCATCCCAACTGACCAGAAGTTTTAAATCAGTATCTAGATCTGCAATGAACAGCATAATTTTTGATTCACTGACTAGATCAGCGAATAAAGATCCAATTCGTGAACTAAATAGAATGTATTCATGATGAACAGTTGGGCTTTTCCAAATCAGAGTTGCAAATTCACCATTTGTGTTTTCAATAAAAGTAAAGCCACTGTGTTCGCCAGTTTTTTCCATTAATTTTATTTTTTTGCGGGCAGATATCGAATCCATAAAAATAGAATTATTTTTAGGTAAAGTATCGTTTTCTAGATTTGAAGTTTGAATTCGTTTTAAAATAGGTAAATTATTCTCATCATTTTTTTTTTGCATTTTAAAAATGCTGATTCTTTTAAATATTGAATTACGTAAAATCTCTGTTGTAACATTTTTGTCTTTGATAATTTTAGAAGGAGCCGCATTAAATGTGTTCATCAGCGATTGAACACGTAAAGTATGATTTAAAATGCTTAATTCAAATTGTTTCGAATAATCTTTGGCTGATAAAACCATTGCAGTGTGTTGGCTTTTGGTTTCTGTGTTATGTAAACTGATTGCTACAAAGAAAGTAATCACTAAGCCTAAAATAAAAACGAACAGGGGAACAAGAATATTAGCCCGCATAAGTTTGTATTGTTGCTTTTTGCTTAGTAAGTGATAGGGCACAGAGACTCCTTAATAATTTCATTATGGCGTTATGTTGTTTGCAATTCAACTCAATGATTTTGGTTTGAAGATTTATTCAAACGATCTTAAAAGGATCTTCAAATGGCTTGTTTAATATTGTGTTTTGGCACTAACATACTAATTATAGTAGCCACTAATGTAACTAATGGGAGGGTCTTATATGAGTAAAGTACAGGATAATGGTCAACTTAAATCGTTCATTAAAAACTTAGACCCTGATATTGAATTTGACGAAGAAAAGATCCAAGAACTTTGTTCAGACACTGATGAAGAAACAGTCTTAAAAATATTAGCCAGGTTTCATGAAACTCTTGTTGATAGCATTGAAAAAATGCAGTTAGCAGTTGAATCTGTTGATAGCGAAGTGATTTGGAAAGTTGCTCATAAAATTTCAGGATCAGCTGAGTTATTAGGTTTTAAAGTCTACGGACAAGAGGCCCGCAAGTTAAGTCATGATTTAAAAGCAAATGCTGACTTTGGTCACAACAGTTTTCGAATAAATAATTTTATGGATAGAACAAAAAAACTTAAATCAAAAATCATGAAATCGATCCCGGCACTTAACGATTTTCTAACGTAGTCAGTGGATTTAAATCTAAGCAGTAGCTGAAATATTTTATATCTAAGCTACTGCTTAGATATTTTATAGCCAGTGCCAAGTACAGTCGAAATTAAAGCTTTTGAGGAAGATATTTTTTTTCTCAAATGACTAACATGGGCATCAATTGTTCTTTCAGTAATATATTTACCGACACCCCACAAGCGATCAATAATCATATCCCGGGTAAAAACTTGCCCAGGGCGCGTCAGTAGTAATTTTAAAATTTTAAATTCTAATGGTGTTAAATTAATATTTTCTCTGATGCCTTTTTCAGTCACGATTTCTACTAGCATTGTATCTGAATTAATCGTTAGATCTTCGAAATTGATAATTGATGTTTCAGAAGTTTTTGCAGCTGACCATCGAAGTTTCGCTTCAACGCGCGCTTTAAGTTCGTTCGAATCTGGTGGTTTACAAATGTAATCATCTGCGCCAATACCAAAAGCAGCGACTTTAGAAAAAGGATCGGTATTTGAACTGATAATAATACACGGGATAGTTTGATCACCAAGGGTTTCCCGAAGTTTTGGTAGAACAGTAGCTCCATTGCCATCGGGAAGAGATAAATCAAGTAAAATGAGATCATATTTATTAGATGATTTGGTTGTTGATCGTATAGCGTCATCGATTGTACCGAAAAAGACCAATGTGTGTTCTCTGAGGATTGAACTCAGATAGATCTGAAACTCTCTGCTGTCTTCAATACAAATTATTCGAGCCATAAGTCTAGATAATATACGACTTTGCGATTTATTCAAACGTTTTTAAAACCTATGCAAAGTTCAACACCGAGAATGTATTTAACAAGTCAATGGAGGCTTTCATGCAAACTACAGAAGCAGTAAAAGAAACGTATAAATTATATAAGTATCAACCAGAAGTACCACTTTTGGACACTGAACCCAAAAGTGTACTTATTGTTGAAGATGATTTAGCACTGCGGCCATTATGGGAGAAAGTATTTAGCAGCATTAGTAAAGACATTCGGGTCGATTGGGCCACAAGTGCCGAAGATGCCGAAAATTTAATTCGGTTTAAATACACGAACGGGCAGCCTTATCATTTAGTCATTGCGGATATTTCGCTTGAAGGTGACGAGACAGGTATCGATTTGTGGAATAAATACGGCGAAGAGGCCGCTAATTTCGCAGTGGTTTCGGCATTACCAATATCTAGTTATGATTTTTATACAGCCCTTGATTTTGGTCATCCGCCGTATTTTAAAAAACCACTCAGCGCTAAAGTGTGTTTAGAAATCGCAAGCTTGCTTGATTATAAAAAATAAAAAAATAAAACAGGAGGCTTAAATGCTTATTCATCAAGACGTTTATTTTAACGCAAATTCAAACATTTTAAACAGTCGCGAATTAGAAGGATTTTTACCTTTTTTAAAACAGACGATGTCGAAATTTTCAGATAAAGCACCATCAGACGGATGTTTCACCGTTGATTTAACGAGTGCACAGAGCGGTTATAAAGTAGCTATCAAGTTAGCTTCCTCGGGGTTATGTATATCCGAATTTGCGATGGCAAAAAGTCCGTTCGCAGCTGTTGATAAAGTTTTATCGAAAATCCAACAAAGCATCGATTTTTGGTCTGTTCAAAAAAATGTTATACACTTTTAATACTTAGGGAGAACATTATGAATTTTTATACACACTTAAAAGACATTTCACATTCCGAAAATCTAGGCTTGCAAATGCAGGCATGGGCAGAAGAAGCATTTAATTTAAAGGCAAATAAAAACTTAAAGATAAATGTTTACATGAAGAAAACGGTTTCGAAAGGGCAATTAGCTAATAAACAATTTGAATGTCACATTATGGCTGAAGCCCCGTGGCTGCAAAAAAATATTTTTGTAAAACATAAAGACGAAGATTTTTGGTCAGCGTATACGCAAAGTTCAAAAAAATTAAGCCTCAGAATGCAAAAAGAAAAAAAGCGATTTGAAAGAAGCAAAATTCGCCAATTGAAAACAGGACAAGGGGCAGTATGGAAAATAGCGGACAATACCAATTCAGAAATGTACTAATTGTTGAAGATGATCTAGGGCAGCAACCACTATGGCAGCATATTCTTTCAAGATCGTCGAAAGACGTTAGTATTACATGGGCAGTTAGCGCTGAACAAGCGCTGACTATTTTGCAAGAATCAGCGATCTATGAAATAAAATTTGATTTAATCATTGTTGATTTATTTTTGGCTGGATCTGAAACTGGTTTAAGTTTTCTAAATACTGATGAAGTGAAGCAGTCAAAAGCCCAAACCATTTTAGTTTCTGCATCTTCAAAAGATGATTTGGATGGTTACATCCAAAAACAACTGCAAAAGAAAAAAAATAATCAAATTATAAATGGCGTGATAAATGTTATAAATGTAATAGCCAAGCCATTAAACGTCGTAAAATGTGAAAAAGTTTTAGATGAACTATTAATAAAAAGGCAACTTTATGAAACAAGAAGCCATCAAAAAACAAAATAAGCCTGTGATTTTAATTACGGGCTGTGCTTCAGGTTTGGGATTTGAATTATCGAAAATCTTAAAAAAATTTAATGATTACAATGTTGTCGCGACGTGCAGGTCGCATAGATTAGAGCATTTAAAAGGTCAGTTTGCTGAAGATAGTCACTTTAAGATTAAAGAATTAGACATCACTGACGATAAAAATATTTATCAATTAGTTCATGATGTTTGTTCTGAATGGGGTCGAATTGATGTGGTCATCAACAATGCAGCTGTTTGTTACCGGGGTGTTGTCGAACACATGGATGCTGAATCAGAATTAATTCAGCTTAAAACGAATTACTTGGGACCGATGTCATTAATCAGGGCCGTGCTGCCAATCATGCGTGAACAAAGATCTGGTCAAATTATTAATGTGTCATCGGTGTCTGGGATGGTGGCTATGCCAACGATGGGGTCCTATAGTGCATCTAAGCACGCGCTTGAGGGCGCGACTGAAGCGCTTTGGTATGAAACAAGACCTTTCGGAATAAGTGTTAATTTAGTTGAATTAGGATTTATAAAATCAAATTCATTTAATAATGTTGTTTTATCAAATAAAGCTGAAATGAGTCAGATAGTTAAGGGGCCGCATTCTGAATATTATGCATCAATGACACCTTTTATCGAAAAGTTAATGTCCCTGTCTGTTACATCTGTTCAGGATGTGGCTTACAGAATTGCTAAAACTATCAAAAACAAACCAAGCAATTTAAGAATTATGGCAACGCCAGATGCGTGGCTGTTTTCAGTTTTAAAAAAAATAATGCCATCGGCTTTACGAAATCGATTTTTTTACTGGATGTTACCAGGATCAATTCGCTGGGGCGGTCGTTGGAAAAGCTACATGAGAGCAAAAGAATTTATGACCACAAAAAAATCAGTGACCTAACTAACACCCAACACTATTTAACAAAGCAGCCGTGACTCCAGAGCAGTTCTTGTTTGATGGGGTTTGGTGGCTCAGTGATTTTATTTGATCGATCTAACATGTAGTAAATTTTAAGTGAATCAACTTGGTTATTGTCGTTATTTTTATCGTTCCATAAACGGCATAAAAAACGACCAAAATAAAGTCGGTAATTTTTATAATCTTCATCTCGGATATTAGATAAGTATTTTCTCCATAGACTATTTTTAAACATATCAGACAGGTGTTGTGGCTTATCGTATGATAAGGGCTGGTCGTTAAATATATCCCAAGTTTTCCCATTCTTAAGAAGACCATCAACGACAACCCATCCGTCTTCAAAAGCTGGATAAGGAGCAAACATAACCCAGTTCTGATGTAATCTAAAAACTGAACCAATTGTTCGAACAGTGCTGTTTAACTGGATTTTATCATCTTCATTATGTAAGGCCACATTCCAAAAAGTGGCCACAGAAAAACACAGAACAACAAAAGCATGCGTCCACCACGAAAGTTTATAATTTAAAGGTTTTCTAATTTGAAAATAATTTAAAAATGATAAATATTTTTTTCGATCAGTTGAAATTTTTAAATAAACAAAATGGCCAATTTTTCTAAAAAAAACAGACTGAAAGATAAACAACATCTTTGAAAAGACCGAAACACTTAATAACTTTAAAAAAGCATTGTAACTAAAATAAAATTTATTTTCAGAATCAGAAATGACCCAGCTATTGTTTTGTTTAATATGATTTAAAACAACTGCATCACTGCCAGCTTTAATCTGAACAAAAGGTAAAACTAAAAATGTTTTAATCAAGTACGTCATTTTTTTACAAAGTGCGCATTCAGGGTCAAAATAAATAGTTACAGATTGCTGTTGCTTTTGCAGTGATTCAAGAACGTAATCCCAAAAATGGCCGGGAACAAAAATCATCCAGTAAGCTATGCATATCCATGGGAAATTCCCTAACTTAAAAGTCGCAAATAAGCCGAGGTGAAAAAACACAAATGTCACGATACTGACAAACCGGAAGTAATGATTTTTAAAAGGTATAAAAACTAAAAGCGGAATTATAATTTCGCTATAAAGCACGATGCGGGTTAAAAACTGAAGAATTTCATAAGGTAGCAAACGAAGTAACTCACCGAAAGGGGTTAGAAATTGTTCAAGTTCGAGAGCTAAGTATAAGGCCGAACCTTCAGTTGTCCATACGGGGTGCCACTTCAATAGCCCAGTAAAAAAGTACATCGAAATCAATTGCAACATCAGCGCAAAGCTTGCTGTATTAAGGATTTGATTATCAAACTTCGTTGTTACTTGTTGATGTAAATTTGTTAAAGCGCGGTCTGCAGAAAAATGCTGATTCGTTGGTAAAAAAATCAACCAAAACAGGGCCAGTCTCATTAGATCATCACCAGCATGTGAAACCAACGGCATTCGTGCAGACAAAGAAACAAAAAATACCCACGACAATACGTTAGATAGTTTAGTTCTGTACCCGACAAGTAAGCCTAAATGAAAAATAAGACCAATGAGTAAAAAGGCATATATATAGATAGGTTTACCGGCCATGTTGAAAACTGAAAAGAAGTAGGGGTTGGCTAATTCGCCAATCGATGGACCACGGGGAAGAACGCCCCAATCAGAATAAAAATCGAAACTATTAAAAAAACGATAAAACCAATCAAATATTAAAACGGTAGCTATTGAAATGCGACCCAGCGCTAGGGATCTTGTGTCGAGCGACAAATATTTAAACATACGATAATTTTTGGCTATTCTGCCAGAATTTACAAGTGATTAGTCTATAGTTTTAGGGGCTTACCGCTTTTGATGGGTGTCAGCTATTATTGTCACTTTGTCAGGTCATTGGACACCCTGTTGTGACTATAGCTATTTTAGATGTATTTGATTCTGATCAAAGATTTGCAGTACTAAGTCCGAAGGTTGTTGTCTGGATACTTTGTATTTTGATTTTGAATTTAAAAATCAGAATGTAGTCAAAATATACGGCTTGTAATTGAAGGAAAATTTACAAGTTGATAATTACTTTTTGTCATTTGCTGAAACAAGTGTCATAATTCGCATCTTATAAATATAAAAAACAAAAGGAAAGTCCGATGAATATCAAAACAATCATAAGAATGCTTGCGATCACTTTGTTACTAACAAGTTTAAACTCTCATGCAAGCAAAAAAGGTGGGATTGCTATTTCTGGTGGAACCACTGGTAATGGAAATTCAGGCAACACATTTGATTGTTCTAAAAACCCGAATCTTTGCACTGGCAATAACGGTAACGGCGTAGGCAATAATGGCCCCGGTAACCAAGGCAATGACGGCACTAACGGCAACACTGGCGGCGGCAATACCACAGGCGGCAGCACGACTGGTAATACTAACGGTGGTAACACTTTTGTAGCTGTTGCTGATGTTAATGATGATACAGCGATCGAAGTTGTCGCTGTTGGTAATCTCCATGTCGCTGTACCACTGGCATCCGAAGTTAACACTCCGCCAGATACTGGAGTTGTTGCG
>JANOOI010000036.1:0-2680 GCA_031421235.1 Bdellovibrio sp. | reverse complement strand
CCGCACTAGGTTATCATCAAGTTTGGAAAATTTCGCCAATGCCAATAACCTTCCGAATATAAATTTATATTCAGCTTTTATGGCAAATGAACCGGAGCGATTATATTTTAGGAATGATGACAATCATTGGAACGACGAAGGGCAAAGAGTTGCCGCACAAGAAACTGCGAATTTCCTAACCTCTAAAAAATTTATCCAAAAACATTCTTGATTTCAATTTTTTCTGTGATCTTAGCTTTTGGGTGAATGCCCGTTCTAATTCTAACCGTGTCTAAAAGTTTTTTTGATTCGTTTAAAGCCTGACCATATTGACCAGAATCATAAACTGCTTGTACACGAACTATTTCTTGCGTCATCATGTCGAATGTGGCTTTAAGCTCTGCATCGGGTGCAGTAACCTGTTGAGTTTCATTCAGTTTTTTAACTGACTTTTTGATGACAGGTTTTTTAGCTGGTGCTGTGTAGTTGTAGCCACTGCTCGGAGCACTTTCTTCTGCTTTTCCGCCATTATATTCCGTGCTTATATCATTCAAGTTAAATGATAGTGCTGCTGATACCGTTAGCGTTGTCGCTAAAAATAGCGTTGTTGTTGCGTTGATCGTTTTCATATGTGGACCTTTCGTTATCGACCCCGGTTAGTGTTATTTCCCGTTTGTTTCCCTTTAAAACAAATTATCAGGGTATCGGTCACACCAACATGAACAAAAGTGAACAAATGACGCTAAAAGGCCTAAGTTACTGAAATGTTTTCGAATTTTTATTTGTATTGAATTGTGATTGCTGGATTTATTGTAACTTCGGACTTAGTTATAAGAAAGAACTTAGGGATCCCCGTCAATTCAGATAAATCCTTATTTAAACGCTGTAAAGCTATCCGAGCCCTATGATAAGACGACTCATCATAGTGGATAGCAAACACTTTTTCTAGATATTCATCCAACTGAATTGATTTTTGATTCTTAAATAATGGCAATGAAGCATGGAGTACTTTATTTTTCAAAACGACTTCTTGATCGTGCATAAATAGCTTCTGTCCATCATACTTAAAAGCAGCTTCATTTGAATAGTTCAACAAATGATCCCATTTTTTCAAATAGAGGTTCTTAGATTCAGCATCAACTGAATCTAAGACGAACAAAATATGTTTCTGCAATTCGGATTTAACTTCCGCGTGTTCAATTCGTGTTAAATTAACGACCAAAAGACGCAGTAACTGCCCTAGTGGCATTTTGCTCTGCAAATTGATAATTTCATTAATTTTTAGAACATAGTTTTTTTGAATGAATAATTTAAATAAAACTTTTTCAAATTCTAAAAATGATTCGACATCAAAGTTAATGATTACATTTTTAACATGGTCAATTTTGTTAATGAGTAGCGCTTCTTCGATAAAATCAAAATAGCAAAGCTGTTTGTCTGTAATATGAGTTTGTGGATCGTTCACAATATTTTGTAATCTTGAAAAAGCATGTTCGATTCCAAATAATTGAATTTCTGCTAACATTAACCCATGATGCAGTTCGATTGATAAATTCTTGGAATCATTGTCACGGGGAAGCGATTGACGATACAGTACCGCTATTTCTTGCTTTAACCCCAGGTACGACGACAATCTTAACAACTGACTGCTGATTCTTTTTTCTGTTTTTATTGATAAATCACGAATCAGTGCGGCTTGTTTATAACAATCTAATGCTTTAGCTACAAAACCTAAGTCTTCATAGGCCTTGCCAAGATAAATCAAAGTTTGAGCTTTGCTTTGCGAACTTAAAAGATGTTGGTTTTCATTGAATACGATTTGGATATTCTGAACTGATTGCTCAAATTCATCAAATTTATGATTATGGTAAAAACATGTTGATAAATCACATAACAGTCCGATATGTGGACCATAATCATTCATAGTTTTAAATAAAATGACTTCAGCGGATTTGTAATCTCCAGCTTGTAGTTTTTGAAAGGCTATTTTGTGGAATTCGACTCTTTTTGCACTGTTACTCATAAAGGATTTATATTGCAAACAAGTCTCCATGTTTATGGCTTTCTAGAGGGGTTAATTTGATTTTAAGACCTACATTGGCGTCGAAGTGCTATACAGATGTTAGAGTTACTACTGTCTCAAATTGGTACAAGTAATTAAGTGTAGCAATTGACATTACAATTAATTATGTTATATTAAATTATGAAGGTTTTGGAATTCGACTGGGATGACTGGAATATTAATAAAAATGAAGAAAAACATGGTGTTTCTAGATTAGAAGCTGAGAGCGCGTTTTTTGACCCTCAGATAAACATATTCGAAGATGTTAAACATTCGATATCTGAAAAAAGATATATTGCTTACGCCCAAAGCTTAGAGAACAGAATACTTATGATTGGCTTTACAATAAGAACTAACAAAGTTCGAATTATAACGGCTAGAGCGGCTTCAAAAAAGGAAAGAAGTTTTTATGAAAAAAAATAGTTTACCTAAAAAATCTGTTCCTTACAAAGTCGGACGACCTAAGAAAAAAAGCACAGTTCAAGATAAAGCCAAAATGTATAAAACACATATAACTGATTATGATTTTAGTGAAACAATAGATTTTATTAATCCAAATAAATCCTTAAAATTAAGCGATCTTGGATTGACCTTGCCTGAGACTCCACCGACACAAGTTGTATCAATTCGTTTGCCAAG
>JANOOI010000035.1:0-6422 GCA_031421235.1 Bdellovibrio sp. | reverse complement strand
GATATTTCGTACACTTTTCCTGACCCAGTAACAGGTTTGCCAACGGCTGCTGTAATGACTGTATCTAATTTCACCCTACCGGGGAACAGTATGGTTGGTTTATCAGGTAATAAAGTTATTTCATACGTTGATTTAACAACGAAGCTTGCTAGAAATGCCGATGGAACAACTGCAGCAGTCGTTGATCCTCCGAGCTTAGTTAGTTATAGCTTTAGCCAAACCATAACTGATTGCAGTAAAAAAGCTGCAGTTTACGGGATGTATGGATATTCAATGTATACTCCATCGTATGCCTGCGGCGCATATATGGCAAAAAATGGAGCGGCAACTGCTGTGGTTTCGAATTTTATAGTTTCAAAAGATAATTCAACTGTCGAGTTATCAGTCTCATTCCCAGGGCAAACGGGGTTTTGTGGCGGTTGGTGGTCACCATTAATGGTATTCTTTGATGAAGAACGTCCAACGTTTACTAATATTTCTGACTTCCCATTAAACCCGGGTGGGCGAACGTCATGGGTTGAAGCCAAATCAAAAGGATACTTTTTAGTTTATGATGAAAAATTGAATGGAAAAATAATTTCCAAAGAACAACTTTTTGGTGATTCTGAAAAACATAAAAATGGCTTTGAAAAACTGGCGCAGTATGATTCAAACAAAGATGGATGGATCAACGCCAAAGATAAAAAATTCAAATATTTATTTTTATGGAATGACAAAAACGGAAACGGTATCTCAGAGAAAACTGAATTGTTTCCTGCAAAAGATAAATTAGTAAAGATTTCTTTAAATTACGATCCGGGGTCAATACGTCCGATTGGTAAATTTGCTGAGGAACGTGAAAAAGCTAAATTTTACTTTAAAAAAGCTGGAAAAATTGTCGCGGGAGACATAGTCGATGTCTGGTTATCGCCGCAGTCACAAACAAGTTTAGCTGTGATTGGTCAGTAGACGCTTTAGTAAAATTATTTGTACCAACAACTGGGTCTAGCACCTGTCGATGTTTCACAAGCCCAGTTAGATAATCTTTGCGTCCATCTTTTTTCAGAGGTCGTGCATAGGGCACCAGCTAAAATCGTTTCCATGCGACATTGTAATGATGGGTAATTATCAAAATACTCAGTTTCTTTTTTATTAAAATCTGATTTTCCATAAAATCCTGTTTCAGGGTAGCCTATACTTTTCGTAAATAAATGCATCTGATTGGCAAAGTCCATACCGGCCTCTGCGATACGATAACAAATCATGCGATCAGTATCATTTTTGTAAGTTGTATCACAGCTGAGTTGCACGAATGGATCCGGTATAATCACTTGTTCTGAAGGTATAGCGCGAAAAATTTTTTTCAAACAGACTGAAGCACTCCAATAATCACTGTATCCTTCTGGTGAAATTCTTGTACCGTCTGGTCTAAACATTGACTTGCGAGCAAAAGTATGACCCAGCTCATGACACAAAATAAAAGTGAAAGTATCCTCTTTCATCGTCGGATATTTACTACGAACTTCTGTACCGTATTCGATTTCTATGTAACCATTTCTGACTTCACTGCTGCCTAAGTTGTCAGAGAACTCGTCAGACCTAGTTAGGTTTATTCCATTTAATCCCATTTGTTTTGCATAAGGGGTCATGACTTCAATGGCAAATTCTTCAGTTGCACTGTTTTGCGCCAAAGTTACGTTTGAATAAAGACCAACAAAAATTGATATCATGATTAATTGTTTCATAGACGCAGTATAACCACAGATTTAAAAATCCACGACTGTCAAGATTCTAGACAGTAAAAAGTGCATGGCTGGCGATGGTCTAAGACTTGTATCCGGAATCAAAACTTATAATAATGATTGCAGATACTTATAGGAGTCTCGGATGAAACTGACAGCTATCATTATTATAATATTATCCACACATTTCGTATCAGCTGCTGATAATACAGGGCTGGGTAGGCTTTTTATTGGCTCAACAGAGGTCAATCCTCAGGACGTCAATACAGAGCTTGCAGCCCAGAATCTAAAAACTTTGGATGCGATTACCCAATACGGAGTTGAAATCACGTTTCCTGTGACAAGTTTTTTGAATACAGGACTTCGCTACACCAAACGAAATTTTAAAAAAGACGAACTGAATTCAGCATCGACAACAAATTTTGAATCAGAATTAAGCCAAGATGCCATGCTAGCTGTGGCCCGTTTATTAGTAAAAAAAACTGATTCAACTTACTTTGATACTTTTATTGCAATAGGCGGTACGAATACAGATTTTTCAATTAATTCAGCGACCCAAGACAGTGAATTAGCTAAAAAGAACAGCTTTTTTGCTAACCCCATATATACAGCTGGGGCATCCGTTGGTGTCGGTTTTAAAAAGGTCTATTTTGTGATCGAAACAGGTTACGAATATAACTTAATCGACAAATTAAAAAGCTCTGGCACAGTCAATACCAATATTGATAAAATTAACTTATCTGGCGGCTACGTCACTGTGGGCCTTATGTTTGACGGGATTCCGATTTCACCACTGAAGTAGTTTGGCCCCGCAAACTAAAATCATAATTAAAAAAATACAAAAATAGAGTGACAGCCCGAGAAAATTTAGTCATGTTCCAGGTCATTCATTAACAAAGGAATTATATGCCAATTTTCATCGCAAAAGTAATGTTGCAAGACGTGACAAACGAAGATATTTACACAGAATTAGATCAAGCGATGGTTGCTGAAGATGGCTATCCGTATATCACGGATGAAAACGAAACAATATTTGCTCTTCCGCCTGATGAATATGAATTTGAATTAGATATTGATGCCAAAGAATTATTAAACATTTGTAAATTAATTTGTGCAAAAATAGAAAAAAAGCATAGCCTTGTTAAAACTCCGATTATTATTACAGAAGTTAAAGATCTTCAGTATGCCAATCTTCAGGAATTAACTGATGAAGATTTTGAAACTTTAAATTAGTTAGCTGCTTAGTTTCTAATGGCATTACCTTCGAAGTTATACAGATTTAAAATAGTGCTCTCTGATCTTGAAAAGGGCTCATATCAATCTTTAGACTTCAGGGTAGCGCAGCACCCTTCTGAAAGTTTAACATACCTATTAACCCGTGTGTTAGCCTACTGCTTGAGTCACGAAGAAGGCCTTGAATTTTCACCAGCTGGATTGGCAGACCCTGATAGCCCTTCTATTCGTATATTAAATGCCGGGGGTAGCCCCAAATTATGGATTGAAATTGGTAATCCATCGGCTAGAAAAATTCATAAGGCCTCTAAAGCTTCTGACAAAGTAAAAATCTATACTTACAAGGACCCACAAGTTTTGTTAAACGAATTGAATTCAGAACCTATTCACCGCAAAAACCAATTAGAGATCTTTTCAATAGCTGCAGATTTTTTAGATCAGTTAGAAAGCCACACTAAAAAAGACAACAAATGGACGATCATTAATATGGACGGCGCTATCATGGTGAACGGTGAAGGCTTTGATTTACAGTGTGAAATAAAAAGACATCAGGCTAATTAATTCGTGGACAAAGGTAAGCGAACAACAAATCGTGTATTTATTGATTCATGATCATAGATTAAAAAACCTTTATGTTCTTCAATAATTTTTTTTGTAATACTTAAACCCAAGCCCGTGCCTTTACCCAGGGGCTTAGTTGTAAAAAAGGGAAGCATAATTTTATTCAAAACATTTTTGTCTATGCCCGGCCCTGAATCTGTCACTTGAATATCAACATAATCTTCATGATGTAAGGTTTTAATTTCGATCCAACGATCGGGTAGATCTTCGATCGCATCAATTGCATTTTTAATAATATTCACCATAGCATGCGACAACGAATGTGGATGAGCATTCACAATCAGATTGGCTTCGCTGTGAACACGAATATTAATTGATTTTTGCTTCAGATTAAATTCTAGCATTTCTAAAGATTCTGAAATAACATCTTTTATTGCACACGATTCAAAAGGATCAGTTGTCATTGACCGGCTGTAAGTTTTCAAACTTTTTATCAGTTTTGTAATTTTATGACCAGTTTCAGATATTTTTTTAAGATCAGAAATAATTTCGCTTTTGGCTAAATCTTTTTGTTCTAATTTCATGGCAGTCAGCTCAGCGCGACCAATGATTACTGATAGCGGGTTATTAACCTCGTGGGCTATGCTGCTAGAAATTTCACCTAATGAAGACATTTTTGCTGAGATAATCATTTTATTTCTTTGTGCACTGATTGTTTTAGAAAGTATTTTTATAAAAACGTAAGTGATGACAATTGAACCAACGAAGTTGATGGCACTTAATAGATTCTTATTGCTGTCTACTGTAAACCAAACCGGCGGTGTAAAAAAAACTCCAAAAAAACGTGTTGTGAACCAAGCAATAATGGGTAAAACCATTCCTGCTATTAAATTATTCTGGTGATCGTCTTCGTAATTGTCGATCATTAAAGCCAATAGTAGCGCTGGTATGTAATAAAAATCAAAACGAAAGCCTGTGCCTGAGGCCTGAATAGCTACAAAAATATAAAAATTACAGCTGAATAAAAATAAAAGACGTGAAGTTTGAACATACCCTTTTTTTTCAAGATACAAAGTCAAAGGCGTAAAAACAAAAATACCCAAAGAGTTAGCAGCAAGTGGGATATAACTGCCAATCACCAAATAGATAATGTCATAAATAGTAATGATAGTTAAAACAGTATAAACAAACCCAGAGAACATAGGCGAAGGGCTTTGTTCAATATGTTTTTTTATTAGACGTAAAAGCATTGGATTACCATGGATATATCATGGTCAGATTTTATGTTTGATTTCAATCTAAATAGCGTTTTTGCAGACCTAGCTCTAGATCTAGTTGTAAAAAATAAAACAAAAAAGTACAGATCGGTTAAGTTTTAAATTTGATTAGTGAGTCCGATTTAACTAAAATAAAAGTTATGAAAACTTCGATTAATTTATCTGAATGGTTCGTAAATGAATTTCCTCAGAACATGATAAAAGATTCCAACAGTGAGTTTTATAACTTGTTACCCCAAATTAATGCTGAAATAAATCAGGCTGATATTCTGAGGAATGAAGAGACAATAAAAAAACTCATAGATCACGGATTGATAATTACGAATTTACGATCAGAATTTCCATTATTTTCAACAGAGGGTTCTGAAGAAAAAAGCATAGAATTACTGAGTAAATGGAATATTAAAAACTTAACTGTGATCGACACTTCAAATTATGCAGGACACGAGGCCTCAATAAATACAAGATTGTCTGACACCACGATGGATAAAGCCAGATGGAATTTGTTCAGTGAAAAATATAATCAATTTGGATTAACCTGTAAATCGCAAGGCGTAGACCTTATGCTGGCTAATCACAGTGGGACGCTTTTAGAAAACTTAGAAGACTTTGACCAGATCTGTGAAAACTATAAATATGGATTTTACATAGATGTGCCCCATTTTCTTTATATTAACGAAAAAATGGATCAGTTGACTGCAAAAGTAGAAAATAAAGTAACGGGGATTCGTCTTGGTAGTTTTACAGCGTGTGCGTGGGTAGCCACCCGACAAAACCGTTACAGTTGGAACGAAAGTGTGCGCTTCGGTATTTTTGAACCGTACAAAACAGAGCATAAAAAAATGTTAAAAAATTTCAACCAAATGATTCTAAAAAGATACGATGATTTGAAAACGATTAGCCTTACTTGCGAAAGAAACAACGAACTTAATAATCCATTACAAAATTTCAAATCAGCCCAAGCTGCTTTTAATGAAATAATTCACGTCCAAAAATCCCCCTAACTCGCTGCTAAAATGAGATAAGAATATATACAGACATTTAAAAGAATATAAAGTACATTCCCCAATGTGAAAAATCCATCTGAGATACTGTATTACCTGGCAAAAAATTCTCAGTTATTTCACTTTAATAAATGGGGAGTACTGTTATGGAAAATTTAACTCAGCCCTTTGATGATGAGCGTCAACAAACAGACAACAGTCTGAATGCTGAACGTGGTAAGACCGATGAGTCTTTTGATATTCACAAAGAAAAAGCTAAATTAAAAACGAATGATATTGTCTCTGACGACCGAGACGAAGCCGATGTGGCTAGGGCTGAGCGCCGTTCCAAAGCTGATTCGGAAAACAATGGTGCCAGCAAACAAGCGATTCAAGGTGAACGAAAATCTGAGGACAGTGCTCTAAAAACGGAGCGATTAAAAAACGATTTAGCTATAGAGCAAGAACGAAATGAAAAAGAACAGCTACTTAATAAATTAGTCAGTGCAGAGCGTGAGGCAACTGATAAAAATCTTTCTAAAGAACGCAAAAAAACAGATCAGTAGACTGAGCTGTTTGATTTAGAGTATAAAGCTCATTTAGTAACTAAGTCAGCGCTAACGACGCGTGAAGAATTTATCACCATA
>JANOOI010000034.1:0-2302 GCA_031421235.1 Bdellovibrio sp. | reverse complement strand
CTTCATTTGTTTAGAGATCTCTCCCATGCCCGGTAAAAACTTCAGCATCGATTCAATCCCACCCATTTTTTTAAGCTGCTGAATTTGCGTTAGAAAATCTTCTAATGTGAATTCATTATTCATCATTCTTTTAGCAGCACGTTCAGTTTCTTTCACATCCATTGTCTGCTGAGCTTTTTCAACAAACGACAACACATCACCCATATCTAAAATTCGACCAGCTAGTCTGTCTGGATAAAAAATATCAAGGGCCGCAACTTTTTCACCGACACCTAAAAATTTAATCGGTATACCCGTGACCTCACGAATAGATAATGCAGCCCCACCCCGTGCATCCCCGTCAACTTTCGTCAAAATTAATCCTGATAGGTTTAATTTTTGATGAAATGTTTCGGCCACATTAACCGATTGCTGACCAAGCATTGCATCAGCCACCAATAAAATTTCTGTGGGTTGAATCACTGATTTTAAATCAGTTAGTTCGTTCATTAAATCTTCATCAATTTGTAAACGACCGGCTGTATCCACTAATAAAACATCAATCAATTCTATTTTTGCCCAGTCAACCGCAGCTTTTAAAATGTCTGCGGGTTTTTGACCAACTTGCGATGGGTAACAAGAAAAATTGTTTTGTTTAGCTAAGGTTTGCAATTGTTCAATCGCTGCTGGCCTGTACACATCGACTGGAACAAAACCAACTTTTTTACCAAATTTTTGGCGAATAAATAAACCTAATTTGGCTGTTGATGTGGTTTTCCCGGCCCCTTGTAGCCCCACCATCATAATCACGGATAGTTTTTCACGGACATCAATATCAACGGCTGCGCCACCCAAAGTTTGCACTAATTCATCATGAACAATTTTAATAAACATTTGGCCAGGGTTAACATTTTCAATAACTTCTGTGCCAAGAGCTTTTATTTTTACCCGATCGATAAAGTTTTTAACCACTTTAAAATGAACATCAGCTTCTAAAAGACTTAAACGAATTTCTTTGATGACTTCTTCAATATTAGATTCAGAAATTCTATTCTGACCTTTTAATTTCTTAATTGAACCTAAAATTTTATCCGACAAACCTTCAAACATAATTATCCCTTTTTAAAACTCATAGTAACATTTTTTGAATCTCTCTAAATTTGGCTGTACTGTTTATCTAGCCTAATTTAGAGAGATTCAAAAACTACCAGCGACCAAATGAGCCCTTGGCTAATGAATACTTGGCCATGCCATAACTGACAAATGTGGCAATCATCACAACACCAACTGACAACCCAATTCCAACGTCAGAAAACCCTAACATGGCGTAACGAAAACCGTTTATTAAATAAAAAACTGGATTCATATGGCAAATTTTTTGCCAAAATTCTGGCAAGCTTTCAATCGACATAAATACTCCGCCTAAATATGTTAACGGAATAAGTATAAAAGTCGAAAAAGCGCTAAGCTGATCAAATGTTTTAGCAATAAATGCGACAAATATTCCACAAAATGAAAAAATAAATCCACCCATGATAATAAAAAATAAAAATAGGACTGGATGTTGAACATGAGGCCATTGATCTATCATTAAATAATGAAAAATTACGCCAACAAGGCCTGTGATTAACGCCACAAAAGCCCCCCGAATGATTCCGCCAATGCCCATCGCCCAGATAATTTGGTTGTGTGTAATGGGGGCCACGCGAATGTCTTCAAGATCACCTGAAAATTTGGCATTCACTATTGATGACGATGAATTTTGAAAAGCATTATTAATCAATCCCATGACCATAAGTCCAGGGATTAAAAATGAAATATACGGAATCCCATTTTTAAGATTCACTTGGCTACCCAGTGACACACCAAAAATCAGCAAGTATAAACTAGAACTGATTATAGGGCTTATGACTGTTTGAATAATGACTTTCATAAAGCGTTTTACTTCACGTTTGACTAAGGTTTGAAAAGCAATAAATGTCGTGTCACTCATTTACGGCCACCTTTTAAAACTTGCGTAAAAGCTTCTTCTAATTTGCCTTCACTGGTTTGAATATCCACAACCTGATCTAAAGAAATTTTATTTTGTGTAAAAATATCTTTCATTGTTGTAGTAGCCGTTACTGAAAATTCACGAACTGAATTATCTATCAGTTTGATTTTAACTTTTTTAGTAGAAAACTGCCCGATCACATCAACGGGTGTCCCGCAGAAATGAATTTCACCTGCGTTGATAATCGCAATACGATCACAAAGATTTTCAGCTTCTTCAAGATAATGTGTTGTTAGAAGTACGCTGACGCCATCTTTTTTAAGCTCTCCG
>JANOOI010000033.1:0-2322 GCA_031421235.1 Bdellovibrio sp. | reverse complement strand
GGTAAGGACACGCGTTTTCCCAGAGCCAGCACCAGCTAAAATCAGAAGTGGACCGTCTAATGTTTCGACAGCCCGCTTCTGCGTAGGATTTAACTGATGTGTAAGGATTTCAATGGTATCCATGAGGGAATATTTAATACCTGCTAAATTTGAGAATATCGACGAAATACTCTATATTTGACGCAATGAATTTCTGTCTTTCAGCAGCTCCAAAAAAGGTGTTCCATGACTCAGTTACGATTGTTCAGTTTATCAAGTTTAGTGACGGGCTTAGCATCTACGGCGATGCTTTTTTTAAGTGCATGCATTCCCGCTGAAAACTCTCAAACCGGTGCTCAAAATATCCGAGTACAGATTCCTGTTTCAGAATCAAGCGCAGCAGTCAGCAGCACTGCAAGCGGATCGGTGCAGACGAAGTATTCATTAAAAGTTGTTACATTAGAAAATATTTATTCAACTTCAGAATTAAAAGGTCAGTTTGCGCAGTTTTTCTACGCACCATCTAGCCATCAAACGGGCCTGTCAGGTATTCATCCAGTTTCATTTTTTTTAAAAACGGCTGATGGTATTTATTTACCTAAAAATGAAAACACAGCTTTCATGGCCACAATCTATTATCATGTGCAAAACTTAAAAAAGATGTCTGACTTAGCTGGTTTTGTTCTAGCTAATAAACCAATGTCGATTGGTTTGTCCACGCAAGTCGTTGACCCGACAATGAAAACCAACCGCGCCTTTTATGATGGTAAAACAGATTCAATTTTAATTGTGCCTTACACAAAAAGTGAATTACCGATAGCTGTTAATTCTGGGATTTTAGCCCATGAATACTTTCATTCTTTGTTTTTTAAAACAGTTTTAGGTTCGAAAAACAAAAAATTATCTGAAAATTTACAATTACACTTAAGTGAAGCTAAAAATCTTTTTGAAATTGAAACTGTTGAGGACGCCAGCATGACTGTTGAAGAGTTGTCTAACCAAATTTATTTAAACAGTCTTAATGAAGGTCTTGCCGATTTTTGGGCTTGGCTTTACACGAAAGATTCAAATTTTTTAAAATGGTCTTTGTCTGAATTTAGTGATGATCGTAGACTGAATGTAAAACCAGAAGTTAGAGAATACAGAAATTTTCAAGGTTCTATTTATGAAAACGGAACACAGTTCGCAAGACTTCTTAAAAGCATAGCTGATGATCTAGCTGAACCGCAAATGATGACAACTGTGATTAAAGATTTTTTAGTGCAGCTGTCTGCTGACAATGTTAAATTAAAATCTGAAGAAACTTTAAATACAGGTGGTCTTTATTTATTTTTAGGTCAATCAGACAAAATTAAATTAAATGAAAACAATTGTGATTTATTAAACAAAAATATCGCCAATTCAAGCCCTGAAAAAACGTATTCATGCGCATTACAAGCAGATGGTTCTTATAAGTTGATGAAATCAAATGAAAAGTAAAATAATAATCGTCCTGTTGTTATTATCGCAGACCATATTGGCAGCTGAAACTAAAGACACGCTTTCAGCTGAATTTTATTTACCAGGCTTGCAGCACAGATCTTATCAAGATGATGCCAAAGCCACGCAATTTCGCAGATTAGACCAAATGTCTTTGCAATTTGCTTATAATGAATTATTTCTTGCTGGTTTAGAATTCAATCGATTTTCTGAATCATCGGGTGGGGTTTCGCTGAATTTTAAATCTGAATCAACTGAATGGTTGTTGTATGCAGGATATAATTTTATAAATTCTAAAATAGCTGATGCAGTATTCAACCTTTATGGCACCGGTTATTTTGGTCAAAACCAGACTGAAATTGAAACAACTTTGCTAGGGCAAACAAGCACGCAAGACTCTGAGGCCGAAAATGTCATTGGTTTTGGGTTAGCCCCACAAGTGATTATCTATCATTTTATTTTTGCGCTGGACGCAAGATGGTTGGAATCAAGGGCCTACTCTCCGCAGGCCACTTTTGTAACAACTGTTAAATTAGGATACAGTTTTAGTTTGTAACTTTTTGAACGAAAGCTGAACTGAGTCTGTTTTTTTCAACAAGTTCTTTTTTATAAGTTTGAGCTTCAGTCAAACTGTCAAACAAACCAACTTGTACCTTGTACCACGTTTTACCATTAGTTTTTGCAACTGTTGTGTTCGCTTTGTAGCCGCGTGCATTAAGACTTGTCGTCATTTTATCCGCGTCATCAGCTGTTGGGTATGCGCCAACTTGCACAGTGTATTTTAGTGGTGATGGTGAAGCTGAAGATCCAGCGACTTGAGTTTGTGTTTTTGCAGGAATACTAGCGACATCACGTGCTGTTTCG
>JANOOI010000032.1:0-2697 GCA_031421235.1 Bdellovibrio sp. | reverse complement strand
CCAATCAGTTATCGCCAAAAAGTTTACTAACGATTCACCTGTTTGCACTAAGTTATCTGTATTCATATCAGATAGAACAGACATGTTTCTACCATAATATCCAACACCACGTAAACTTGTGTACATAGAAACGCTCCACTTAGGATTCAATGTCCAAGTTGGCTCAGCGTCTAATCTTACGATACCGCGAAAGTCTTTAATGTTTTTTCCAAAGCCATTTTCTTCAGCTGTTGTGTTTGGAACATAATATAATAATGAAGGAGCGATCTCATCTGTTCCAAGAATGCCCGGTACTTTTGTGCCAGCTGTTAAGACCGTAAAATCTTGTATAATGTCAGTGGTTTCAGTTGGGTTAATTTGGTATTTAAAATATTGTCTAACACCTAATTTGACCTTGTTAGTGACTTTGTAACTTGCGCCAAGATAGTTAACCGTATTGATTGGTTTTTCATCAAAAGCTTTTGAATCATTATGTGAAATTGAAGATTCGTTAACAAATGACATACCCCATTTTTTAGCGGGTGCCGCTGCGGGAAGAGTCGCTGTTGATGTTGCTGCTGCTTGTACGGCTGCGGGTGCCGCTGCTGCTGTGCTGTCAGTAGTTGCAGTGCTTGTTGCGGCTTTGGCTTTTTTTGTGTTTGTTGTTGATTGCTGTGCTTGAGCGCTGATTGCTAAAACAAGTAATCCTAATGTTATTGTTAATTTCACGAATTTCCCCCCGGAAAAGTGTTGGTGTCTATACACACTATACGCAAACAAAGTGCCATAATTCGGAGTCAAATCAACACCTAAATAGTGAAATGATCATAAATTTGCCTATTATATAATCTTTTCATGGGTGATTTTTGGGCGGTTTAATAATTTAATGGTGCCATTTATCGCCCGATTTTATAAAAGATATAAAGTCTAGATTTTGATCATCTTTTGACAATCAACCAGCTGTCCTTACAAAATTAAATATGAATCAAAAAATTTCTCTTGTTTTGTCTGGCGGCGGCGCCCGGGGCGCTTATCAAGTGGGTGTTCTTAAAGCTGTTGCAGAAATTTTAAAGCCCACATCTGACGACCCGCCTTTTAAAATCTTATCAGGATCAAGCGCCGGCGCAATCAACACAGCGAAGCTTGCTACGGGGTCTAAGAATTTTTCGACGGCCACTGACGACTTGATTCAACTGTGGTCAAATATTAAATCTGAACAAGTTTTTAAAACGGATTTATTATCTTTAAATAAATTTGGTTTAAGCGCACTTCTATCTACTACTAAGAAATTTAATGCCTTGTTAGACACGACTCCCCTAAAAAAATTAATTGAAGATAACTGCCAATTTGATCGTATTCAAACGAATTTAGAATCTGGAGTTTATGATTCAATTATTATCACAGCAAATAATTATTCCAGCAACACTGCCACTAGTTTTATTCAGTCTGCTGCCAGAGTGAATCAAGAACTGATGTTTTGGAAGGAAAGTCGCAGAAAAGCCGTTCACGCAGAGCTTAAAGCTGAGCATATTATGGCCTCATCAGCGATTCCTGTGTTATTCCCCCCGATAAATATTCAAGGTCAACCCCACGGCGATGGCTGCGTTCGCAACAATACACCGTGCAGTCCAAGCTTACGCATGGGTGCCGATAAATTATTTGTTATTGGCGTAAGAACTCAATCATCAGCAGATGTTGTATTAAATTCCGAACAAAAAATAAATACCGAAGCTTCGATGGTGCGTATTTTTAATACGCTACTGAATGCAGTTCTTCTGGATTCTGTTGAACAGGACGTACAAAGAATTCAGCGGATGAACGAACTGGTTGAGGAGGTCAAAAAAATAGAGCCAAGATTTGAATCTAAAAAAATTAAAATAATTCCAGCACTTTGTATCTCCCCGAGCGTAGATATTGGTGAAATCGCCAGACAAAAAGCTCATCACATGCCGCGGATTTTGCGCATGAGTATTAATGCTTTTGGTCAGCTTGACGAAGCCAGCGAAATTCTCAGTTATTTGTTGTTTGATAAAGAGTTTTGTAAGAACCTAATAGATATCGGTTATAGTGATGCTTTAAAACAAAAAACGGATATTGAAAGATTTTTTCATGAATAAATGGTTTATCAATCAAAATAGTTATATTCGTGGTCCATTTTCAAATGAAGATGTGAAGCGATTCATTGCTAGCCATGCAAGTGATTTAGCCCAAGTTTACCTCTGGGCCAGAGGCTATACTGAATGGATCAGAGGCGATCGTTGGAATGATCAAAAAATAGTTGATCAGTACAAGACAGCTTCAATGACAGCTCATATACCAAAAACAAAAGAAGCTGCGACAAATAACCCAGTGCCTTTATCTAAAAATAAAACTTCGACGTCACAAGATATTCTGAAAAATGTGGTCGAACATACTGATGTAAAGTACCGAGTTCAATACAATTTTGTGGCCCAACCTGATATGAGTTTTGATGAATTGATTCAATTTACAGCTAGATCGAATGATGTTTCAAAGATTACTGTTTTTGATAAAAAAGGCAACGAATGGAAAGACATTTATAGCATTCCGCAAGTTGTGGCTAAATTAGGAATCACACGACGCAAAGGTCAAAGAGTCCCCATCTTAGCCCAGTTCACGGGGACAAAAGCTTCTGACAAAAGCCAAATGACCCAAAAAGTAATTACCATCAGCGTGGGTGGAATTGGAATTACAGATAAT